>NZ_NGJZ01000004.1 GCF_003987595.1 Vagococcus entomophilus
GACTTGCATGTATTAGGCACGCCGCCAGCGTTCGTCCTGAGCCAGGATCAAACTCTCATTAAAAGTTATGATAATGTCTTGCGACATTTAGCTCATTGTTGTTTGCTAGCGAATTGACTTCACTAAAATTAAAAATGTTTGTTGTTTTTACAAGATGTAAAAACGCCCTACACATTTGGTTTGTCTTACTTTGTTCAGTTTTCAAAGGTCTACTTCGTTGCGTTTCAGCAACTCATATATCATAACAAGAAGTGAAATGTTTGTCAACCTCTTTTTTGATATTTTTTTAAATCTTTCTGAATGAAATCAATCGTTTGCACGAGTTGTTTCTTTCAACTTTAGTAGAATAACATAACAAGAATGTTCTTGTCAACACTTTTCTAAAAAAGTTTTTTTCGTTGATTTAAAAAGGTTTAGCTGTCTTAACGACATGTATTAATATACCAAGAGAAAGCCATTTCGTCAACACAAATTTGCATATTTTTTTCAGTTTATACAAAAACTATACATTGATAAAAAATGAACACCAATCATTCGTTTTTAACCCATTCATATCCTCTATCTATTAATTTTTCTGCTATGATATTCGTATAAAAATAAGGGAAGCTAGTTGCTTCCCCTTTTTTTATTTCATTGTTGGAAAAAGTAATACATCTCTTATAGATTGTGAGTTGGTCAATAGCATTACCAAGCGATCAACCCCAATTCCTAGCCCTCCTGTTGGTGGCATACCGTATTCTAATGCTTCAATGAAGTCTTCATCGATACCGTGAGCTTCATCATTCCCTAATTCTTTTTCTTTAGCCTGCGCTTCAAATCGTTCTCTTTGATCAATAGGATCATTTAACTCAGTAAACGCATTTGCATATTCTTTTCCTACAATAAATAATTCAAAACGATCAGTAAAACGTTCGTCTTCTTTATTTTTCTTAGCCAATGGCGATATTTCAACTGGATGACCGTAGACAAAAGTTGGCTGAATTAGAGTTTCCTCGACAAAATGCTCGAAAAATTCATTGATTACATGTCCGACTTGCATGTGATTTTCTACTGAAACATGGTGTTCTTTTGCAATTTCACGTGCCTCTTCGTCAGTCATCACACGCCAAAAATCAACCCCGGTTTCTTCTTTAATAGCATCAACCATATGGACACGGCGCCAAGGCGAACCTAGATTTACTTCCACCTCACCATAAGGAACAGTTGTCTCACCCAACACATTTTTGGCAGCAGTTGTGATGATTCCCTCTGTCAAGTCCATAACATCTTGGTAATCCGTATATGCAGTATAAACTTCTAGCATAGTAAACTCTGGGTTATGTGTTGTATCGATACCCTCATTACGGAAAACACGCCCAATTTCGTAAACTTTTTCCATTCCACCAACAATGAGCCGTTTTAAATGTAGCTCTAGTGCAATACGTAGATATAAGTCCATATCTAATGCGTTATGGTGTGTAATAAACGGCCGTGCTGCTGCACCACCAGCCATATTATGAAGCGTTGGTGTCTCTACTTCTAAATAGCCGTGATTATTCAAATAATTGCGAATTTCCTTGATAATTTCACTTCTTTTTACAAAACTATCGAAACTATCCTTATTACTAATCAAATCTAAATATCTTTGACGATAGCGTTGTTCAATATTAGTTAATCCATGATACTTGTCTGGAAGCGGACGTAAAGCTTTGGATAGCAACACAAGACTAGTTGGTTTAATCGTTACTTCACCAGTATCAGTCTTCATTACATCGCCAGACACTCCGATAAAATCACCTAAATCAGCCTGCTTGAAGATTGCATAAGCTTCTTCTCCAACCGTATCTTTACGTACATAGATTTGGATCTGCCCTTCTCTATCTTGTAAGTGAGCAAAACCTACTTTTCCTTTCCCACGTTTCGTCATCATTCTTCCTGCGACTGTCGCTGTTAGTTTTTTCTCAGCAAGCTCCTCCTTCGTGTACTGGTCGTACGCATCGTGAAGTTCTTGAGAATCATGTGAACGTTCAAAGCGCATACCAAATGGATCAATTCCTTCTTCTTTAAGGTGAGCCATTTTCTCTCTTCTCACGCGTAATTGATCATTCATCTCTTCTTGGGTATGTTGTTGTTCCGTCAATTTTCTTCCTCCGTCCTTTTTTATCCACCTATTCTTTACTATAATGCCATATAAAAAACAAAAAAGGCAAGTATATCTTTCGAATTTTTGCCTTCTTTTTATTTTCGTATCCTCCTTCTTAGTCTAAAATGCCACTTTGTTCGATTTTATCCACGAATTCATCCAACACTTCAGTCATTTCTTCTTGTTTTAACGTTTGATTGACCGCTATCTTTGTCTTAGCTGCTCTTGGTATTCCTTTAAGATAGTAAGCAGCATGCTGCCTAAATTCCCGAACTGCAATATCTTCACCTTTTAAATCAACCAATCTTTGTAGATGTAGTTTAGCAGTCGCGATTTTTGCTCTAGGAGAAGGCTCTGGTACTAATTCGCCCGTTTCTAGGTAATGCTTTGTTTGATAAATCATCCACGGATTCCCTAGCGCAGCTCTTCCAATCATTACCCCATCGCAACCAACTTCATCCAACATCCGTTTTGCATCTTGAGGAGTCTTTACATCACCATTGCCCATAAAAGGAATCGAAAGCTTACTTTTTACTTTTGCCAAAACTTCCCAGTTTGCTTTTCCTTCATACATCTGTACTCGCGTGCGCCCATGCATCGCAATTGCGGCAGCACCAGCTTTTTCAGCAGCTAATGCATTTTCGATTGCAAACACATGCTCCGAATCCCAACCAATACGCATTTTAACCGTCACCGGAATTTTGACAGCGGAAGCCACCGCCTCGACCATCTCATACACCTTGTTCGGATCGAGTAACCATTTCGCCCCAGCCTCAGCCTTAATAATTTTATTCACAGGACAACCCATATTAATATCAATAATATCCACATCGGTATTTGCTTCTACAAATTGTGCTGCTTCCACCAATGTTTCCTTGTTGCCACCAAAAATCTGCAAGCTGAGTGGATGCTCTGTTTCTTCAATATGTAACATATCCAAAGTCTTTTGATTACGAAAATGAATTCCCTTATCACTCACCATCTCGCAAACCACAAGACCTGCACCAAACTCTTTCACAGTTACACGAAACGCAGCATTGCTAATACCTGCCATTGGAGCCACCACTACTCGGTTAGGGATTTTAACATTGCCTATTTTCCACATTGCTTTCTCTCTACCCCTTTATTATTTCTTGTTTCAAATCTTCTAGTTCTTTCTCTGTATATAAGTACTTATTGCCACAAAAATGACAAACTGCTTCTGCCCCGTGATCTTCTTTTATCATCGAATCAATCTCTTTGACCCCCAATGTAATAATTGCAGAGGCAAATTTTTCTTTGGAGCAATCACATTTGAATTGAACGGGCATTTTATCTAAAATTTTAATGTTCTCCGCACCTAAAAGTCGCTCTAGAATTTGCTCTGGCGTTTCCCCTTTGTCCATCAACTTGGAAACCAGAGGAATCGTTGCGATTCTCTTTTCAACCTCCGCAAGCGTCTCATCCGTTGCTCCTGGCATTACCTGAATCATAAAGCCACCAGAGGCCTTAATCGTTTCGTCAGTATCAACTAAAACACTTAATCCAACCGCTGAGGGAACTTGCTCAGAGTTCGCCATATAATAGGCAAAGTCTTCTCCTAACTCTCCTGAAACAAGGGGGACTTGACCAGTAAAGGGTTCTTTAAGTCCTAAATCTTTTGTCACACTCAAAATACCTTCTGTCCCCACTGCACCGCGTACATCAATTTTCCCTTTATTATTTAAAGGAAGGCTGACTTTAGGATTTTGGATATATCCTTTGACATTTCCACTACCATCACTGTCAACTACTATCGCTCCGCCAGGTCCATTCCCTTGAACTTTGACCGTTAGTTTGTCTTCTCCTTTTACTGTTGCACCAAGCAAAAGCGAAGCCACCATCGTTCTGCCAAGCGCTGCAGAAGAGGCGCTCCAAGTCTCATGCTTTTGTTGCGCTACTCCCACTGTATCTGTGGCACGAACAGCATACGCTCTAATTTGCCCTTCAAAGGCCAATGCTTTGATTAAATAATCGCTCATCTATATTCTCCTTCTAATTTTCTCATGACATAATATAAGGTGGGTTGCACGATGCAACCCACCTTAATCTTACAATATTCTCTAGAAAGTTCAAACCTTTCAGCTTTTATTCTGTAGGTGTTTCCTTGCTATCTGAGTTTTCTTTTGTTTCTTTTGCTTCTTCTTGTTTTTCTTCTGCTTGCTTTTGAGCATCACGTTCATCCGCAGCTCTTTTCGCTTCTTCAAAAGTAGCAGCTTTTTCGCTAGGGAATTGATTTTCTGTTACATCTTTTGGCATTTCTCCAGTTTCAAACAATGATTTAATACTGCGTGCATCTAATGTCTCAAATTCTAGTAATTTTTCTGCAATTAATTGATGTTTTTCGTGATATTCTTCAATAATTTCACGCGCTTTTGCGTGAGCTTTGTTTAGAATTGCCCGAACTTCTTCGTCAATTTGATAAGCAACTTGTTCAGAATAAGCTTTTGTTTGTCCATAATCTCTACCGACAAATACTTGATGGTTTCCTTCATACTGAACCGGTCCTAATTTGTCACTCATCCCGTACTCTGTCACCATACTACGCGCCATTGCTGTTGCTTGCTCAAAATCATTACTTGCTCCTGTAGACTGCACATCAAAGATTACTTCTTCAGCAGTACGTCCACCAAGCAAGCCAACGATTTGTTGGAACATCTCGTCTTTTGTCATCAAGAAGCGATCCTCTTTGGGCAAGGCAATCATGTATCCGCCAGCACGTCCACGAGGAACAATTGTTACTTTGTGAACAACACGCGCATCGCTTAGCACCAAACCACAGATTGTATGCCCCGCTTCATGATAAGCAACCATTTTGCGTTCTTTTTGACTGACAACACGATCTTTCTTAGCTGGACCTGCAATCACACGGTCTTCTGCTTCATCAATATCAGAAGCATCAATCTTTTTCTTGTTCCGACGAGCAGCCACTAACGCTGCTTCATTTAAAACATTTTCTAAGTCCGCTCCAGCAAACCCTGGTGTTTGTTGTGCAACCACTTTTAAATCAACATCGTCTGCTAATGGTTTATTTCTAGCATGTACTTTCAAAATGGCTTCACGTCCTTTAACATCTGGACGTCCCACAAGAATTTGACGATCAAAACGACCTGGACGAAGTAACGCTGGATCTAATACATCAGAACGGTTCGTTGCAGCAATGACAATAACTCCTTCATTTCCGCTAAATCCGTCCATTTCTACTAGCATTTGGTTAAGGGTTTGTTCACGTTCATCGTGTCCACCACCCATACCAGCACCACGTTGGCGTCCAACCGCATCAATCTCATCAATAAAGATAATAGAAGGTGCATTTTTCTTAGCTGTTTCAAACAAGTCACGAACACGGCTTGCCCCAACACCGACAAACATCTCTACAAAGTCAGAACCTGAGATGGAATAAAAAGGCACACCCGCTTCACCAGCAACGGCTTTTGCAAGCAATGTTTTCCCAGTCCCTGGAGGACCCTCTAGTAGCACACCTGCTGGAATGCGCGCCCCTATCTCTAAGAAACGACGTGGATCTTTTAGGAACTCTACCACTTCTACTAATTCTTGTTTTTCTTCTTCTGCACCTGCTACATCGGAAAAACGAATTTTATTTGCTTTTTTATCTGCTTCTTTTGCTTTTGATTTTCCAAAGTTCATCACACGGCCATTACCGCCACCTTGACCACCTTGGCCCATCATCATATAAAAGAAGAAAACTAAAATCACAATTGGGAGAAAACTAGCTATTAGCGAAATCCATAGTCCACTATTAGACTCCGGCTTAATTGTGACATCTGTTTTGCTTTCTTTGGCCAACGCATTCACTTCGGCAAGGGTAGAATCATTGGGTAAAACAATTGTCGTAAATTTTGTCGTAGTGATTTCTGTACTACCTAAAATAGAAAGTCCATCACTTTTCACTTTTTGTTTTGAATTGTATTCACCACTAATTGTATACGCACCATTTGAAGGTTGAACACTAAACCCTTTCACTTTCCCTTCTTTTAATTGCTCACTAAATTTAGAGTAAGTAATGTCTGGTGATTGTGTATTATTTGGTCCAAAAACGAAGTAGACAACTAGCACCATGGCTAAGACTGCTAGCACATAGTAAAGACCGCTCTTCATTCCATTATTCTGTTTTTTCATTTATGTCCTCCCTCTAAGCTACAGATATATTTCCAATATATCCAACGCTAACATAATACCATACTTTTGTTATTTCTGTTACTCATTTGCTGTTTCATAAATTTCTGGTTTTAAAACGCCTACGTATGGTAAATTACGATACGCCTCAGCATAGTCAAGTCCATATCCCACAACGAATTCATTAGGAACATTAAAGCCTACATAATCTGCTTTAATATCCACTAATCTGCCTTCCACTTTATCCAAAAGCGTTACAATCTGAACGGATTTTGCTTTACGATATTTAAACAGCTCCACCAAATATTTGAGAGTTTGACCACTATCAATGATATCTTCGACAATTAATATGTCTCGACCTTCCACGTTTGTGTCTAAATCTTTTAAAATTTTTACTTCACCGGATGAAACTGTGCCAGTGCCATAACTTGAAACATCCATAAAATCCATCTCTAACGGAATATTCATTGAACGGACAATGTCAGCCATGAAAGGAACTGCTCCTTTTAAGATTCCCACTACCAAAGGATTTACCCCTTGATACTTTTCGCCTAAAACTTGTCCCAATTCAGCTGTTTTTTTGGCAATATCTTCTTTTGAATAAATAATTTTTTTTATATCTTGATCTAACATATTGTTCTCCTTCCAAACTTACTCATTTTTAAAATAAATGAGTCTGTAATGTATTTTATCAGTTTCTTTCTCAATACTCAAATAGGATTTACGAAAAGGGACTAACCACAAAATTTTGTCTAAATAATCTGTTACAACCCAAGACTGTAAGCGAAGTGTAGCTTCGATTTTTTGATCAATGAAAATACGCCTAATTTTCTTAGTATGTCCCCGCGCATCGATTACCATTTTGTCCCCAGGTTGACGTTTACGAACACAAAGTGGCAAGGGGATTTCACTAGAAATCACACAGCTGTCTTGTTGCGTCCATCTTTTTAATTCTTCTGGCAACGCAATTGACTCCTGCTCTATAAATAAGCCCATCGCCTCATTCGAGGAAAGTTTGTGCCATTGATTTTCATTTAGAAAAACCGGAGACTGAGATAGTGAGTCTTCTTCGACCTTTTGCTGCCTTAATTGCGCCGTTTGGTAACTTTTGACAAGTCGAAAGCCATGACTTAGATGCAACACTTTCTTCCCTTCATCTCCGAGTAGTAATGTTTGAACCTGCTTTATTGTAACAAAGTTTAATTTAGCTTTTCGAAGTAAGCCTTGTTTTTGAAATAATTCATAAAGTAAATAGTATTGTAAGCTTTTGGAACATTGTCGGAATTCTGCTAAGCGAATCTCCCAGACATCCTCTTCTGCTTGCTCAAAAACTGCTGAGAAGTGGGTGGCTACCACCTCACCAATCAAATCATTGGCCTCATTTATTTGTTCAGCTAAATGAGCTACTTGCGTCAAAAATTGAGGATTTTCTTTTTTCATAAGGGGGACCACTTCTTGCCTGATACGATTTCTAAAATAATCTGCTTGCAAATTGGTCGCATCTTCAAACCACATTAATTGATTTTCCTTAGCATATTGTTTTATTTCACTTTTTGAAAAATGTAAAAATGGACGAATTAGCTTGTATCCACCAAATGCTCTTTCTGACTTTATGCCACGCAAATTTTGTAAAAAGCCACCCTTGATCAGCCGCATAAGAACCGTTTCTGCTTGATCATCTGCATGATGTGCAGTGACTAAGCAGTCATAATTTTCATTATTTAAAAGCTCTAGGAAAAATTGATAACGAAACGCTCGTGCACGTGCCTCAACGTTCGTGCTAATTGTAGCTCCTTCCTCCCAACGGGTAGAAAAAAAAGGAATTCCTCTTATCTGACAATAATCACGCAAAAAAACCTCTTCTTGATTTGACTCTTTTCTAAGCCCATGATTTACATGTGCCACGCCAAATTTCAAAGAAGATTCACTAGAACATTTTTCAAACAAATTCAGCAATACCATGGAATCAACTCCACCAGAAACAGCTAGTAAAATCGTTTGATTTTCCAGTCGTTCTTTCTGAAATGATTGATAAAAAAATTGCTCAATATTCATCTGAGGATATCCTTTCTAAAAAATGAAAAAGGTTGGGACAATTGTCTACCAACCTTCATTTTATTTCAAATTAATTGCGACGTCCGCCGCGTCCACCACGTTTTCCTTCAGTATTTCTTTTCAAAGAAGTCAAACGATCATCACTATCTTTCAAAAAAGAACTCATCAACGAATCAAAATCTTGTTTTTTCGCTACTTGTGGAGCAGCTTTCTTTGGAGCAGAATGATGTGGTCGAGTATACTCTTTTTTTGGTCTTTCTTTTGTTTCTTCTAGTGTTCTACGAATTGATAATCCCACTTTGCCATCATCACCAACAGACATCACCTTGACTGTCACTTGATCTCCGACTGTTAAAACATCGTGAATATCTTTTACATAACTATTTGAAACTTCACTAATATGAACCAACCCAGTTTTACCTTCTCCTAGATCGATAAAAGCACCAAAATTCGTGATACCCGAAACCTTTCCAGCGAGTTTTGCTCCTACTTCAATTGACATAAACCAAATGCTCCTCCTTAAATCTTCCCTTTTATTCTTTCATTTTTTAAACCAGTTTATTACAAACAGTCTCTGAATCGCTTCATTACACTGTTGTTATTACCTTTTACTGCATTGTTTTGCTACTTACTAGATTCGGTTTCATTTCCTTGAGGATAATTATACACTTTTTCTCCATCTTTTGACAGATAGTATTTACTTCTTGCTAATTTTTCAACATATGATGTATCTTTCAGTAAATTTACTTCGTCCGTCAACTCTTTTTTTTGCGCTGCAGAAGTCTTCTGTTGTTTTAAAACAGTCTGTTTTTCTGCTTTTAAAGTTTGCAACTCTCTGTAATTTTTATAGATATTAATACTTGACACTAACAAAAAAATTGCCGCAATAACAAAAAGCAAGGACAGTCTACGACGACGAAAGACAAGTTGTTTCTGCGTTTTTTGAAAATGCTTCATTTGTTTTTTTGTATAATGATTGTCCAGAGAAGCAATATTCGAAACATTTTTTCTTGCTAACTTCATCTTTAAAACTCCAATCTTTTTATTATTGTTCCTATTATACCAACTTAAAAAGCGATTGTCTAACCCAATTTTTCAAAGGAAGCATCCCGAGTTTCTTGGATAATTTTATACATATCCTTTGCATCTTCTTTTTTGGTAGATTCTTGTAGCTGTGTCACTTCGACTTCTAGCACTTTGTTGCCAAAAACAATTTTCAAATGATCCCCTACTTTGACATCAGTAGATGATTTTGCTAACTGCCCATTGATCTGAATTCTACCTTTATCTGCCACTTCTTTTGCTACAGTCCGACGTTTGATAATTCTTGACACTTTTAAATATTTATCTAATCTCATGTTTTTCTCCATTTCTATTTTTTAGTGATAGTAGTTTTTTTCCATAAGGTATCAACAACCATTCTCTTGTGCTAAACACTTTTAACTTTAAAATTGAAAGCAAAAAAATTGTTGCCCCAATCAAAACACCCATTAGAGCCAGGCATAGTGCAAACATTCGCTTGAGATTGACACCAAATAAATACCCCACTCCATTCTTGTATAAAACAAGGATTACTCCCATTATACCGATACATAGCAAGAGCTTCAAATAAAAAAATGCGCTAAACGTTGTCACTTTCCAAGAATATTTAAAACAAAGATGCAGTACACTCACACAACAAACTAGCCCTAATAGCGTAGAGGCACTAGCCCCGTTGATACCAAAATATTTTGTCAAAAGGACAATAGCCACTAGTTTTCCTAAAATCCCCAAAAAAGCTGCTATCAAAACTGGTTTCAGACAACTATAGCTTTGAAAAACGGTTTGATAAGCTTGAATCAGTGACATAAAAAAAACAGCAAAAACAAAAATCATTAAGGCAGTGTTTTGCGCCGTACTCCCAAAAAGCCCACGATTGACAAAAGGCAGTATACATGCAAGACCACACGAGGCGGCAAGACCCACAACAAATGTCAAACGTAAATACAGGCTAGTTGCAAACAAAAATTTTTCTTTTCTTTTTGTCACATAGTACTTTGTTAGCACAGGTAAATAGACCGCCATCAAAGAAGTCGCAACTACTAGACCCAACTGGACTAAAGGCTGTCCTCGATCAAAGATTCCTTTCGTAACTTTCGCTTGAGTTTCTGACATACCTATACGTACCAGTAAATTCTTGATAAAAAAAGAATCAATCAATTGAAAAAGAATCAGATATGCGCTGTAAATGCAGACTACTCCACCCTCATAGCCAAACCTTTTGACATTACGCACACTTTCTTTGAAAGACTGTTTACTCATTTTTGTAATTTTTGGCAAACGAATCTCTTTTTTTAGCTGTTTGCGACTATACACGACTAAAACCAGATAAGCAGCCCCAATCCCAAGCACAGCACCTGAGATTGCCCACGTGCCCATTTGGTATAACGACATCCGAGTTTTTGTAAAGAAAAAGGCAGCCAGTAATATTGTTGCGACACGAATAACTTGTTCCCAGAGCTGAGAAATCGCTGTAGGTGCCATTTGTAGCTCTCCTTGAAAGTACCCTCTGTATGTTGCGACAGCTGGTGCCAGCAAAAAAACAAAAGAAGTCATACGAATCAAGCTACTCAACTTAGCATCCCCCATTAATCGGGCTAAACACGTACCTCCAAAGAAAGTACCGAGGAACAAGCCTAAAGATAACACAACAAACAATGGATAGAATGTCTGAATTGCTTCTTCTTTTTCTAGTTGGTTGTCCTTTTCTGCAATGATTTTTGAAAAAAACACAGGGATTCCAGACAAAGCAAGTGTCATGGCAATCCCATAAATAGGGTAAACTTGTTGATACACATAAAAGCCTTCGTCACCAACAAGGTTTTGAAAAGGAACACGGTAAATCGCACTTAAAATTTTGACGAGTAAAGAGGTAATCGTCAAAATCATGGTTCCCTTTGCTAATTTACTGGTTGTTTGTGTCATCGGCCTCTCCATTTTCAGTTGAGTGGGAGGAAGCGTTCATTTGATATTTCTGCTTGCGCAAAGCTGAAACAAACTGAACAATTTCGTTGAGCCAAATGGCCTCATCCATATTTTTTTCGATGCGCAAATGAACGAGGATTTTGTCCCCATCCATGCCTAAATCTGCTTTAAGCTTGGTACTAGATAGCGCCTCAAAGATTTGTTCAACATTATAAGCATATCGTCCAGTTTTGCTAATTGTAAAGCTGATTTTTTGTTGCTTACGACGGATACTTTCAATCATCGCCGCTTCGCTATGCATCTTGATTAACCCAATCGTTAGCAAATGTGCAACCTGATCTGGGTACTCGCCAAAACGGTCCAAAAGATCACTTTCAATCTCTTCATACATTTCTTCATTTTCCAACTGGCGGATTCGCTTATAAATTTCGATTTTTTGGCGTTCATCTTGAATATAGGTATTTGGTAAATAGGCATCTACTTCCAAATCAATTTCTACAACTGTTTTTTGTTTTTCCGGTGCGACTCCTTGTTTTCTAGCAACCGCTTCATTTAACATCTGTGTATACATATCAAATCCTACCGAGTCAATGAAGCCGTGCTGTTGAGCCCCTAAAAGATTTCCTGCACCACGAATAGACAAATCCCGCATGGCAATTTTAAAGCCCGATCCCAACTCAGTAAAGTCTTTGATTGCTTGAAGTCTCTTCTCACTGACCTCAGTCAAAATCTTTTGTGGCTCGTACATAAAATAAGCATACGCAATTCGATTACTCCGTCCGACACGTCCTCTTAATTGATACAACTGGGAAAGTCCCATATAATCTGCATTTTCAACAAATAATGTGTTCGCGTTTGGAATATCGACCCCTGTTTCTATAATTGTTGTCGTGACCAGAATGTCGTATTCTCCACTAATAAAGTCAAATAGTACATTTTCAAGTTGAATTTCCGTCATTTGTCCATGCGCATGTGCAATTCTTGCTTCTGGTACAAGTTCTTGCAGCTCATCCACTTTTTGAATAATTGTATCCACTCGGTTATGCAGATAAAAAATTTGGCCACCTCGTGCTATTTCACGTTCAATGCCTTCCCGAACAGCTCCAACATTTTTTTCCATTACATAGGTTTGAATTGGATACCGGTTAGCTGGTGGGGTCTCAATTACAGACAAATCTCGGACTCCTAGCATTGACATGTGTAAGGTTCTTGGGATTGGCGTAGCAGTGAGTGTTAGCACATCCACTTGTGCGCGTAGTTGCTTCAAGCGCTCTTTATGCTTGACGCCAAAACGTTGTTCCTCATCGATAACGAGTAACCCTAAATCCTGAAACTCAATATCTTGTGAGAGCAAACGATGGGTACCCACGACTATATCAATTTGTCCTTTTTTAAGACCTTCAATCGTTTCTTTTTGTTGTTTTCTCGTACGGAAACGGCTCATTAAACCGACTGATATCGGAAAAGCAGCAAATCTGTCGACCATTGTCTCGTAGTGTTGTTGGGCTAAGATGGTTGTTGGCACTAAAAATGCGACTTGTTTTCCATCTTGGATTGCCTTAAAAGCTGCCCGTAACGCCACTTCCGTTTTTCCGTATCCGACATCCCCGACAAGCAATCGATCCATTGATTTTTCTTTTTCCATATCTTTCTTAATCTCAACTGTACTACGCAGTTGATCTTCTGTTTCACTATATGGAAAAGCATCCTCAAATTCTTTTTGATACGCATCATCGGGTGAAAAAGCGTACCCTCTTTCTGCTTCTCTTTGCGCATAAAGCTTAATTAAGTCATCTGCAATATCCTCAATTTTAGCTGAAACTTTTTTCTTTGTTTTGCTCCATTCACTCCCACCTAGTTTGTTAATTCTAGGCGACTTAGATTCAGAAGCAACATATTTTTGAATAAGATCTAGCTGTGTCACTGGAATAAACAATTTGTCATTATTTTGGTAAAGAATCGTCATGTAGTCCTGATGAACCCCGTCAACTTCTAAAGTTTCCATGCCGATGTATTGACCAATCCCGTGATTTGCATGCACAACGTAGTCTCCTGGTTTGAGCTCGTTGTAATCTTTTAGCCGTTCTGCATTAGAGATGCTCGTCTTACGCGCTCTTTTTTTGGTAGTCGTATGCAAGATTTCTTTTTCTGTTACAACAACTAATCGCTCTTTTGGAAGCTCAAACCCTGCTTGCAACTGTCCCATTACAATCTGCAGTTGCCCAGGAATAAGCGTCCCTGCATGATTCACAACCGTACGAATCTCCGCATCAATAAATAATTCTTCCATTTTTTTACTACGCTCTGCATTTGGCACTAAGACAACCACTGTTTGCTTTTGCTTATGCCATCTATCCGTTTCCGCTTTTAATAAGGGAAGCTGACCAAAAAACTGTTGCATCGCACGGTACTCAAAGGTATAGATTCCTTGAAAACGTAGATTTCCCATTCCCTTTTGGAACAATGAAAAATACGTAATCGGTTGTTGCACTTGTTTAAACGTTTTTCGCATATCTGCTGCTAAACAAAGATTTGGAATAATTCTTTGTTCTTCAAGTTTTTGCACCATCCATTCAGCTTCATCTTTCGCCAACTCACGTTCACTTTCCATTAAACGGCTATAATCATCCACAAAAACGTAGCCTGATTCAGCTAGGTAATCAAAAATGGTGAATTTTTCCTTGTATAAAATATCCGCAAAATAGCGCATTTCTTCTGTATAGTTTCCTAAAGTCCATTCATCAGTGAGCCCCTCGAAATAACTTTCAACAAACGCTTGTTGTGTTTGATCAGAGATTTTTGAGCAATATTCCTTGGTACGCTCTGCTAATTTTTTTGCCCCCTCTTGCAACTGTTCCTCAGTAAAAAATAAGTCTTTAGCTGGAGAGATCATCGCTGAATCAACTCTTTGAATGGATCTTTGTGACTCTGCATCAAACTGACGAATAGATTCAATTTCTGTATCAAACAGTTCAATACGGATCGGATAATCCGCTGTCAGTGGATAAATATCTACAATTCCCCCACGGATGCTAAACTCTCCTGGCTTTGCCACCATTTGTTCTCTGACATATCCCATATGTATTAGCCTTTTGGGCAGGCTTTCTACGTCTAAATCTGCTCCTTCACTTAACTGAATTCGGCCTTGTTTCCACAAATCTGGGCTTGGCAGCCATTTTCTAGCACCCGCAAGCGGCACCACAACGATTCCAGTCTGATTTGCACTAAGAAAATCCAATGTTGCAATACGCTCCGAACTAAATTCGGGCGATGAAAAGGCCATCTCAGCTGCGACCATCTCATCAACTGGAAACAGGTGAATTTGCTCTTCTGGCAATACATTGCGTAAGTCATCTACCAAATTATTTGCATAATAAAGATTGGGTACGACCACCAACATCGGTTGTTTCTTTTCTTTAAAAAAAGCTTTGATTGCAAGTGTCTTGGCAGAACCAGCAAGCCCAATCACTAACTGATGTGTTTGGGCTTTACTTGCTTTGAACCATTCTTTAAATTGTGAAGAAGCGGAAAAAACCTCTATTAAATTTTCCACTACTCATTATCCTCCTTTACGATTATACTGATTCATTGTATTTTCAAATGTATTTCCCTGCGCCCAAAACAGCGCGGCATCTGCTGCTTTTTTAATAGAGCCAAGTACTAGCTCATGTTCGCTCCTTGGAAAAGTACTCAAGACATGTGTAACTACTGTTTGATTTACGCGAGGACGATCAATTCCAATCCTCAAACGATTGAATTCTTGTGTACCGAGGTGGGCAATTAAACTTTTAATTCCATTATGCCCTCCAGCACTTCCTTTGGCACGTAAACGAATAGCCCCAACTTCTAAATCCATATCATCATAAATCACAAGAAGATCTTCCAAGTCAATATGGTAGTAATCCATCAACGGCCGGATGGATCTGCCAGAGTCGTTCATAAAAGTTTGTGGTTTCACTAACAAAGTTTTTTCTGTCCCTATAAAAAACTCAGCAATCACCGCTTCATTTTGTTCTTTATTAAACGCACACCCTTGCTGTGCACAAATCTCATCAACGGTCATAAATCCTATATTATGTTTAGTCGCTTGGTATTTAGTCCCTGGATTCCCCAGCCCTACAATTAATTTCATGCTAAAAACCCCTTATACTGTATAATGGCAACAAAAAATGCTGCGCGATTATCCCATCGCCCAGTGTCTCTTCAGTATAACATATTTCATAGAAACCTCGATACAATTCCGCTCAAATTCATTGCTTTTTATAAAACGTGCTAAAGAAAAATAGCGAAAAAAAACTATGATAGTTTTCACGATATTTCATGACATTTCGCTTGTTCAATGTTATACTAAGTACAAAGTTTGTTTCTAAATTTATTACAGGGAGATGGATTATATCATGGTAGTTGCCAACAAAAAAAATCATCAAAAAGTAATTCTAGTCGGAGACGGAGCAGTAGGCTCTAGTTACGCATTCGCTTTAGTTACACAAAATATCGCACAAGAAGTTGGAATTGTTGATATTGATAAAAACAAAACAGAAGGTGACGCAATTGACTTGTCTCACGCATTAGCGTTCACTTCACCAAAGAAAATTTATTCTGCTGACTATTCTGATTGTCATGATGCAGATTTAGTTGTAATCACAGCTGGTGCTGCTCAAAAACCAGGTGAAACAAGATTAGATCTTGTGAACAAAAACTTGAAAATCTTCAAATCAATTGTCGGTTCAATCGTAGAAAGTGGCTTTGATGGTATTTTCTTAGTTGCTTCTAACCCAGTAGACATCTTAACTTACGCTACTTGGAAATTCTCAGGATTCCCTAAAAACCGCGTAATCGGTTCTGGTACTTCACTAGATTCAGCACGTTTCCGTCAAGCAATTGCGGAATTAACAGATGTTGATGCTCGTAACGTCCATGCTTATATCTTAGGTGAGCATGGAGATACTGAATTCCCAGTTTGGTCACATGCGAATATCGCTGGCTTACAAATTGAAGAATGGGTTAAAAATCACCCAGAAGTCAATGAAGAAGAACTTGTAAATATTTTCTTCGGTGTTCGTGATGCTGCGTACACAATCATTGAGAAAAAAGGTGCTACTTTCTACGGTATCGCTGTAGCGCTAGCTCGTATTACCAAAGCAATTTTAAATGACGAAGATGCAATTTTGCCATTATCTGTTTACTTAGACGGAAAATATGGTCAAAAAGACATTTATATTGGTGCACCAGCAATCGTCAATGCTCAAGGTATCAGCGACGTCATTGAAATTCCATTGAATGATGCAGAAAAAGAAAAAATGAATCAATCAGCTTCAGCACTTAAAAAAGTTCTTGATGATGCATTCGCTAATCTAGACTAATTTTAACGAAACAAAAAGAACAGTCAGCTGACTGTTCTTTTTTTGTTCCCTTCAATCAATCATAAGTAAGATAGCTCCTCATTCTGCCAATACTATGTTACAATATAATTACATTTAAATAATAAAGGAGCACTTATATATGAAAACGAAGAAATGGATGATTTTTTTATTCATTTTTATTGTTGCAATCGCCGGTGTTTACTTCTACCAAGCAAACTACTATCGCTCTCACTTCTTACCAAATACTAAGGCAAACTCTATTAGTTTGAAGAATAAGACTGTGACCGAGGCCAGTACAGCACTAACCGATGCTTTTAATAGTGAAAACTTTACGATCAAAGACCAAACTAGCACATGGAAAAGTGTAGCTAAAAAAGATATCGGTGTAAAAAACGAATACAAATCTTCCCTAACCAAACAACTAAACCGTCAAAATCCTTGGTTATGGTTTGGGGCCTACTTTGGAAAAAGTAACACCATTACAATTAAGGATACATCACTGAATCAAGAAGCACTAACAAGTTTCTTAGACAAGTTAAAGCCCGATTTGGAAAAAGTCAATACGAATCGTACGCTCACTGCTAACGCGAAAATCGAAAAAAAAGAAAGTGGCTTCGTTATTACTCCAGAAGTTACCGGAAACAATATCGATGTCACCAAAGCATTAGATGCGATTAAGTCCGCAATACAAAAAGGGGCAGATACACTAGATTTAAACAATTATGTCGTAAAACCAACTGTAACCTCTAACAGTAGCGAGATTAAAGCGGCTTTATCAAAAATTCAAAAGTTAGCTACCATTCAAGCGACTTATTCTATCAGCGGAAAATCTTTTACAATTCCTAAAGAGACCATCGAGAGTTGGTTGCAGTATGACGGAAAAGAAATCACTTTGGACAAAAATGCCGTTAAAAACTATGTCGAAAAATTAGGAGCTACCTATAATACTAGTACAGTTGCGACCTCATTTAAAAGCACTAAACGAGGGGAAGTATCCGTTCCTGCTGGGACATATAGCTGGACTATCCAAACCGACGATGAAACTCAAGCACTAACCAAAGCTATTCTTGCCGGTGAAAACTTCACCCGCTCTCCAATTACTCAAGGTAGTGCATCTCCTGGTAGTGCTTTGATCGGATCGACTTACATCGAAGTCGACCTGTCTAGTCAGCATATGTGGTATTACAAAGAGGGAAAACTACAAATCGAAACAGATATCGTTTCTGGGAAACCAAGCACTCCTACACCACAAGGAGTTTTCTACGTGTGGAACAAAGAACGTAACGCGACTCTAAAAGGAGAAAACTATGCTACTCCTGTAGATTATTGGATGCCAATTGACTGGAGCGGAGTCGGAATCCACGATTCCCCGTGGCAAGCAGCGTATGGTGGCACACGTTACACCACAAATGGTTCACATGGATGCGTAAACACACCGCCCGATGTTATGGCGAAATTATTTGATGCGGTAAGTGTTGGAACTCCAGTAATCGTTTTTTAGACACCTATTTACTTTTGCCAAAACCAATAAAGGCTCACTCATAAATTATTTGCATAATTTATGAGTGAGTTTTTTTGATAAAAAAATTTTTATTTATACATAAAATTATGTTTATCTAAATTAATAAAAGATTTTGTTTTAATATGCATTTTTTATATTATTTTTGTTATTAATTATAAAATTTAAATAAGTTAAAAACAATTTAACACATCTGATAAACCGCTTAAAAAGGAGACTTCTATACTATCACAAAGCAGATTCGCTTATGTATCAACTTTCTTATATAAAACACAGAAATTCCCTTTTGTTTTTTAATATAAAGACTCATGTATTTTTATTGATAAATATTTATTTATTTTATATAATATAGATGTAATGTTTTTTAGCCGATTTCATTACACAGTAGCTGAGGATTGGAATTATAAAATCTTTCTTGTTTTTTAGTTCTTATACCTCACTATATTGTTTGATTAAGAACTGTCTAAATTCAAAGGAGATGTGTTATTCATGAAAAAATTATTCGCCTTCACTCTAAGTGCTTTAGCTGTATTTACCTTAGCTTCTACTTCTTTATCAGCTTCAGCAGCACAAACAACACCTGGTCAAACTCCTACAGAGGTAGATATTGACTTTATGTAGTAAAAAAAAGCTTAACTACTTACAAGTAGTTAAGCTTTTTCTTTTAAATTATTCGTTTCCTCAAAAGCCTCAATTTTTTTCAAAAGATAATGATTATCATTATCTTCGGCATAAACTTTTGCTCGCCCAATCAAGTCTGTAATCTGTTCTTTATTTTTTTCTCTATCTAACTCATACAAATTGTACGCATAGATATAGCTAAGTGTATCTTTATAGCTACCAAAACGATACTCTCTCGTCAATTTCAGTCCTCGTTCGATTAGGTCATTGCTTTCTTCATATTCGCCAATCTTAGAAAAGTAGCGACTTGAATTATCCAAGATACGAATCACGTTTGATACATAATGAGAGTTAAGTTCTGGAACCTCTTCAACAAATTCACAAGAAAGTCGGAAGTAATAAGCGGCTTTTTCATTTTGTTTTTGTTTGAAATAAAGAACGCCCAAACAATTATACGTTAGTGCTGTATACAAATTATTGCCATTTTGAAGAGTAATATTTAGCACTTTATCAAATTCGAACTTGGCATCCTCATAGTCTTGATCTGCAACGAGCAAGATATCCCCCTTCAAAAAGTGATACTGCTCTTCGTAAGGTGTATCCCTGACACTTTCTTCCTTAACAGTTTGTAATACCTTTTTTGCTTCTTTGTGCTGCTGTATGGTCGTAAGTAGCTCTGTTTGTTGCATTTTTTCTTGAAGAGCTTGCAACCCACTAGCTGAAAATTCATCAAATACATCATTTAATGAAATCCCTAATCTTGTACAGATTTTGATTAGTATATCTACTGTAGGCGCTATATTTTTTGACTCAAGTTTGCTAATTGTAACTGGTGTACAAATGCCTTTACACAATTCCTTTTGTGTCATGTTGAGATTTTTTCTTGCTTGTCTAACTTCATTCCCCTTGAACAATGAATCACACCTCTCCTTTCAAATACAATTTTATGCTGAAACTGTTTTCCAATGAAAAACTAGTCTTTATCCATTATAAAACAAAAAAGCACTAATTTCGACCTTTACACGCTATTTTGATACAAATATGTAAATAACTTAACATAAATCACGTAATTATTAATAATTTATTTAAATAATTTCATAACTAAATGCATAATTACTCTAAATTTTTCAAATTTGCTCAAAAAAAGAATGTGAAATAGGAGTTTAACTCTTATCTCACATTCTTTTACTGCTTCGTTTTATATTTCTAATTCTAATTGAGGATTGTTTAATCTAGTCTTCTTATAGTGGAAGTACACAATGATGAAAAAGTTAAAGACAAGTGTTATTAGAATTAACACTACCATATCTTGATTGACAGACCCACCAATTGAAATACTATTTCTCAGAGCATCTATTCCGTAAGTCATTGGTAAATAAGGAGAAATATTTTGGTAAAGTTTGCCAGTTAGAACGATTGGATAAGTTCCAGACGAACCGCCCAATTGGAAGAGCATGAAGATCAGCATTAAGAACGATCCAACTTGTCCGCAAACAAGATTAAAGAAAGTAATAATGCTCATATAAGTCAAGGACTGTATGATTAGCACTAGTAACGTTGCCCAACTATGTACAGGATCTAAGCCATCAATCAAGATTAATGCTCCGTACATCAAGAATGCTTGCAAGATTCCAATCGATGCTAATACGGACATTTTACTTGCCCACCAAGCAACTGCTGAAGTTGGTTTTTTCTTCGGTTTTGCTGAACCAAACATCATATTAAGTGTCAACGCTCCTGTAAATAAAGCCACAGACATCATATAAGGTGCCATTCCTGTTCCGTTATTAGGTACTTTAGAGATTTCTTTTTGCTTTGTTACGACTGGTTCGGCAATCATTTTATACGTACCTGTACTACTCTTAACATCATTCACTTTTCCAGCAGCCTTAGCTAAGCTACTTTGTAAGGTATTCGTTCCATTTGTCACTTGACCGCTTGCAGCGCCAAGCTTACCTGAGCCGGCTGCTAATTGACTACTGCCGTCTGCTATTTTGGTTGCCCCATCAGAAAGCTTACTGGTTCCAGAAAGCAGTGCACTACTGTTATTAGTAAGCTGTGTCGCTCCAGAAGCAAGTGAAGCAGTTCCAGTTTTTAATGTATTGATTCCTGTAACTAAGCTTGGGATTTTGTCGTTTAACGTGCCTAATCCTGTCGCTAGTTTATCTGCCCCTGAAACAAGTGAATTAGATTTTGCTGTTAGTTGGGTGCTTCCATCGGCAAGTTTTGTTGATCCAGCTTGTAGTTTTGTTGCACCTGAAACAAGTGAACTAGACTTTGCTGTTAGTTGATTGCTTCCATCGGCAAGTTTTGTTGCGCCTGTTTGCAATTTCGTTGCACCTGCATACAGCGCGGGTAAGCCTGCTGTATTACTCGTACTTATTTGATTGACAGCTGATGCAACCTTATCCATGGCTGAGTTCAGCGATTCTGAACTATCATTTAACTGTGTCGCACCTGTACTGATTTTGCTGACTCCAGTGGTATAGGCTTGCACCCCTTTATTTAGTTCTGAAACGCTTGCTTGTAATTTTGCAAGCTCAGGTTGCAACTGCTCTGTTAGGTTGGTCATACCTTTGTTGAGGGCTTCAGAACTTGTGCTTAGTTGTTCACTCATTGCCACAAGCGTTGCGACATTTTTTTGAACCTCTGAAAATTGGCTAAACACCGTGCTCATTTGGGCACTAGCAGCTATTGCTTGTTCACTTGAAGCTTGCGCATCCGCTGTATACTTCATAACAGAAGCTGTATTTTTATCGACTTGTGTCGTATCAACATCAGAAGTTGTATTTGAAATTGCCGCAATTATTTCTTGCTGCTCTTGTGGAGACAAATTTTGATAGCTTGCTGTATTTTTTATTGCATTTACTGCCGATTCTTTTGCTTTTGCTTGTGTGGCTTTGGCGTCGGATTGTGCAGCGCTATTCAAGTTAGCAGCCGTAGTATTGGCCTCTTTGGCATTGGTTTGAACCGATTGAAGTTTTGTTTGTAAATCATTTAAGTTCGCTTGATTACTATTAATCGATTTTTCTAACGCCGCCAACTTTTCATTCAACGCGTTCATACCACTCGCATATTGCGTCGTCCCAGTTTCTAATGACTGAAATCCTTTTTGAAGTGTTCCACTTTGAGTCACAAGTTGGTTCACACCAGTTTCTAACGCGTTCATGCCAGCAGTAAGTTTTGTACTGTTTGTTGTTGCTTGGTTTAATCCTGCGGCAACTTGACCGACACCATTTGTATAAGTTTGTACACCTTTTACTAGCCCATTTTCATTAGATAACCCAGTATTTAAAGTATTCATTCCTGTTTGAAGTTTGTCCAGACCATTCGCTAGAGAAGTAACTCCTGGTGCGAGTTGCTGTACCCCGCTACCTATCGTCCCTACTCCATTTGTATAGGCTGTTGTCCCTTCAACTAAGCTTGTTGTTCCCGTTGCGAGTTGTCCAATTCCACTACCAAGTGTCCCTACTCCATTCGTGTAAGCTTTTGTTCCTGTTGCTAAACTGGTTGATCCTGTTGCAAGTTGACTAATGCCACTCGCTAAAGTCGGTGTTGCAGTTGCTAGAGAAGCCACCCCTTGATCTAATTTTTGACTTCCTGTCGCTACTTTTTCAACACCATCCACATACTTTCCTAGACCCACACTCAATGTGTTAGCCCCTTCAGCAAACGTCACGCTACTCGAGGATAACTTGTTTAGGTTTGTTGTAACCGTTTGTTGTCCTGCTCCAATCTTAGCAGAACCATCGGCCAATTTCTTTGCACCAGATGCTGCCTTTTCCATACCAGATCCGATTGTTTTAAATTGTGACAAGATACTCTTTGCATAAACTTGTGTCACTTGATTGGCCACTTTATCTTTCAAAGCTTTCGCACCTGAGCTTGAAAACTTAGAAGCGATAAAACTGAGTCCTTCACTTGTTTTATAATGAAGCGTCATTTTCTTTGGTTGATCATCAAGTAAGGTCGTAGCATTCTTTGAGAAATTTTTAGGAATGGTTAATACCATGTAGTATTTTCCATTTTTTATTCCTTCATTCCCTGTCTTTGAGCTAACAAAATGGAAATCCATGGCTCCACTTTTTTTCATGCTTTTTACCATATCTTTTCCGATAGCCATTGTTTTTCCATTGTATGTGACGGATTGATCTTTGTTTACAACAGCAACCGGTAATTGATCAATCTTCCCGTAAGGATCCCACATCGCTGTCAAAAATATAATATTATAAAGTGCTGGTATCAAAGCCACAGCAAGTAGCACCACAAGCATAAATTTATGCTTCAGTAATGATTTCCATTCTTCTTTTATCATGTATTTCCCTTCTTTATCTCCCGTATTCATTTGTACAATGTGTGTGCCAATCAGAAAAATTATATGTCGCTAATTTCTCTAGAAATAATTTTTCTGCTTCTAAAATTGTATTGATTGCGGACTGTTCTGCTTGGTCCGCGATTTCCTTGTCTGGGAAAATTTTTTGAGCTAAGTGATTGACGTGTAACACATGACGCTCACCTTCAACTGCTTTATAAATATCTAACAGCGTAATACTTTCTAGATTTTTTGCTAACGTAAAGCCTCCTTTTTTACCTGATTCCGAAACAATTAACCCAGATACAACCAATTTTCTCAATATTTTTTTCAAATATGAATCAGATACTCCTAGTAATCCACTCATATCAAAACTCTTGATTGGCTCCTTGTTTAAAGGAATGGATAAGATGAACAAAATACAAATAGCCTGTTCTATCCCATTTTTCAAGCGCATCTTTTCTCCCCCTCAACCATTTTTTTGAACAAGATTCATTGTGGATTATTTTTATCTATAAATATAATACAACTTTTGCTGAAATTTTCAACTATTTTTTCACAATAAACTATAAACTATAAGTTCCCATAAAAACAAAACCTCTAAAGAACAGACTTTAGAGGCTTTTGAAAAGTTTTTAATTTTTCTTAAAATGAACCGACAATTAACTCTTCTAATTGGTCTGGTGCATGCGTCATAAGCTCATAGCCCTCTTTTGTGACACGAACCGTATCGGAATGTCGGTAACCACCTTCTCCTTCAAAATAAATACCTGGTTCCACTGAAATGACCATATTTTCTTCTAACCTAGTTTCATTCCCTAGTGATAGAGTTGGTTCTTCATGATTATTAAGTCCAATCCCATGCCCTGGACGATGTAACAAGTACTTGTCCAATCCTTGCTCTTTGAAATAGTTCACAACTGCTGCTTCAAGCTCACACGCCTTCACACCTGGGCGAATCATGCTAAACATCAATTTGCGTGCCCCCATCATTTGTTCAAAATGCTGACGCTGGATTGCAGTCGGTTCTTTCGTGAAAAATGTCCGTTCACACTCAGAAGCATAGCCGCCGATTCTAAATACCGCTACATTGATGTTTGGTCCACCATCCACTGCGGCATCGCTAGCTGGTATACTATGTGGCATATGGCTGTAATCAGACGGCCATACTCCGTTTGTTAAACGATTCGTGATACTAAAGGTTTCTTTTAACATTTTTGGATCTAAAACTTTATAAGGTAAATTGTATAAATCAAGCACACCACTGCCAACTTTGGCCGCTTGCAACGTAGCGTTACACACTTTACTACTTGCATCTGCTGTAAGTTGAATTTGTTCAATTTCATACTCACTTTTCACCGCTCGTTGTTCTTTTACAATTGTATCAATTTCCCACGTAACGCTCTTTATCTTACGCTCAACCATCATTGGCAAGTTTTCTTCTGCCCCCACGATTGAAACGTCACTGAGAGCCTCTGTTAAAACTTCATACCAGTTTTCCCCTTTTTTGGCTGTTACATCAAAATAAGCATGCACCTCACAAGAGAAATAAGGAACATTTACATGCGTTTCTTCTAGTTTAGGTACAATAAAAACAGGTTCTTTTTCTGGAAAAATAATCAACAAAAAAGGACGTTGTTCAGGACTATAGTTAATATTGGTCAAATACCAGACATCATCTGGATCAGAAACTACATAAGCTTCGTATCCTTGTTTTTTTATTTGTTTTTGACATTTTTTTATTCGATTTTGCAACTCATTTTTTAATAATTCCACTTTTATTCCTTCTTTCATTTTCGATAGTCACCACCTTAACGCACCTCGAATTTAGTTTCAAATGTCTACGAGCAAAAAAACAAAAATTAAGAAATTCTTAAATTTCAGACATAACTGTGTCGCTCGAATTATTTACTTTTTTTATCCACGAACCCTTTAGCCGCAACATCCCTCGCAAATTACCTTCTTTTCTTTTAACTTTACCCACAGACTTAATTTAAAAGGATATTATTTGAACAAAATGATAGCTTTACTCCTCTTTTTTCACTTTATTTTTATTTAAATCGTCGCGAAATATTCTCAAGAGTATTCCCGAATTGAACGGACTAAGTGGAAAAAGAGCGGCTGGCTTAATTTCTCTACTAAAAAGTGTCTAAGCTATTTACTCAAACCCAAAAATATCAAATATCAAAAAATATAGGATACTAAAAACTTTGAGAAGAATACAATAGATTTCATTCTATACTAGCTATAAAGAATAAGTAAGGAGAGGATTCATAGCTATGAACAATAAGAGTTCATTATCAAAACAACCCCAATTTTTGGGAAACCGTATCCAAGAGTTTTATACTACTATTTTGAAGGAAAACATGAAAATATTCGTGTTAAAAAATTTTATTACGGACTTAGACCTAGCAATTAAGAAAGAAGCTAAAAATTTTATTTTTTTCAAATATGAAAAAAAAATAGCTGAATTACCAGAGTTTCGATTGACTAACGAACAGGTAGAACAGGCTTGGAAATATGCGGATCAATACTTAATGAGGATTCTTACCGAGAAATGTAACGGGCGATACACGGACATTGATTCGGTACAGAAACAACTAAATATAGCTCAAAAAAACTCTTTCCAGCTTCAAAAACAGGAATTTGTTAAAGTAATTCAGTCCCAAAGACTGCACAAGTCGATCAAACCTCATACGCTGAATAGCTTATTACAATTGTGTGAAAAAGAAGTAACCATTAGGAATGCACACTCATTTGTAGCCATTAAGGAGATAAAAAATATGGAACAGTTTTATTTTTTTGATCAAAAGGGCGTACACTTTCCTGAAAAAAATCTGAGTGAACTATTAGATCCTGAAGACAAAAAAATCAATCTCATTAATTCAAAAAAAGTTATGAACGATTCTATCCTT
Organism: Vagococcus entomophilus; assembly: GCF_003987595.1. Taxonomy (NCBI): domain Bacteria; kingdom Bacillati; phylum Bacillota; class Bacilli; order Lactobacillales; family Enterococcaceae; genus Vagococcus; species Vagococcus entomophilus. The sequence goes on from NZ_NGJZ01000004.1 coordinate 26,027, forward strand.
GTATATGGACTTGCTAAAAATAGAGATATGTTCTTGAACCACAAAGACAGGGTGGAAATGTTTTTGGATATGGGAGATAAGAACGAAGCTTTTGTTATAGATCAATATAATATGGCTCTTTTAAATGGTTTGAGTGGGAAAGAAGATATAGAGATTTTACTTGCTGAGAATAAAAAGAATTTTTTTAATATTGTAAAGAAGACGCCCGTTAAGAAGTTTAAAAACAAATTACCAGCTGAATCACAACATTGGAATTTGTGGAAGGGGTATCTCAATATTCTAGAAAAAAAGCCGAAATTTAACCCTGCTAATCTGGCTAACGAAATCAAGGCTAAATATTCAAGTACTCAACTCAAACGACCAAAACCGCATCTAGCTGAGGAACTTACTGATAGTATGATAAAGAAAGGGTGTAAGGCAGGGTTAGAGCTAGCAAAAGAAAAGACTGATTTAAAAATATGGTTTGTTTTAGATGGAATGGACTTGAATGCTGTGGCATTTAAAACAGGAAAGTTTAAAGAGTCCTTTACAGGCTCAGAATTACGCTATATCTACAGAAATAGATATTTATTAGAAAATAAAGTTGTTTTTTTCAAAGATCAAAAAGTTGTAACTGCCCCTTGGAAAGAACAACCTGATTTATGGAAACAATATGAGTGTTCTAGGAAAAAAAATCTAAATTTGTTGAAAGATAATGCGAGACAAAGCCAACAACAAGGACGAAAACAGAACACGTTGGAAGTAGATTTATGTAAATAATTGGATTTAACCAATGAATCTCTTTCGGTAGGTGAGGTTACCCTGTGAAACTAAAAAATGGACATATGCGACGCATTGCCTCTTAAACTGCCGAATGACCACTAAAATATAAATTATTTTTACTGATTATAGAATATAGAAAGGAATGGATCAATTGAACAGTATTCCAGCAAATAATGAATTTTCGTATTACGATGTCCAAAAAATAAATAAAAAAATTATAAAGAATCGGGGAATAGATTCCATTTTTATATCCAATCAAAAGTGGAATCGAGCATTAGTTAATGCGCAAGCTAAGTATGTGACTATAAGTGGTTTACTTAAGTCATCAAAAGAAGTAAAAAAAAATCCTATCTATATTGATTTCATCAGCCATACTGAGCAAATTTATTGCTCGGCCATCGAAAAAATGATGGCACGCTACGGACCTGAGAAAGATGTAAATATTCTAAACCAAGAATTACAAAAGACGATTAAGCTAATTGACCATTGCCAAAAAAAGATACACCTGATCAATAGCAAACACCTCACAACTCAAAAGAGAAAGCAAAAATCTGATGAATTATTTTTATAGCATTACAAAGACTGGATAATATAAAAAAAGGATTCGCATCAATAGACTATGTGAAATACACTGTAAAACCCTTGTATGCAACTGGATTCACGTACATACTAAAACGTTTTCTCGTATAATGTTGTGCACTGTCACTAGAAGCGCTTATATGAAAAATAATACACGACTAGCTTTTTAAAGTAGAAAAAGCCTTTTATTTTATCGATTTGTGAGAGTCTTAAAAGCTCTTTTCTTATCAAGAGCTAGTCCATTTTAAGCATAGTAATCAATTCATAACTCTATCATTTCATAGCCAAAATTCGTATCTGCTAACTCTATTTTTGCAAGACTGTCAAACCATAATCAGAAGCAATAACAGCACTATCTGTGATGTAAGATTTTATTGGTAGTACGTCAATAAAAAATAATCGTCTTTTTATTTTAAAGATTTAATCATTGAATATAAGTGATAATTTTTGTCTTTAGTAATTTTGGATAGTCAAGATAAGTTTCGTCAACCCATCCATAAGCTGATTCAATAAAAGAACTGTATTTAGAGAGCCTGTATGACTTAGCAACAAATAAAGAGTATCCATCATCTCTTTTTCGATATCTACGCTATTGTCTTCTTTAATAGTAGACATAAGGAAATTGAACGTGAAGAATTAAACCACCCTACTTTTTCTTCATTAAAAGAGGTAAAACTTGCTTGCTTTGAATATATCGAAGTTTGTCATAATCCCAAAAGACCTGTTTCAGCAATTGATAGGCTTTCTCCCAATCTAAAAGAAGAAATTTAGTGGCATCCCACTAAATTCCTTCTTTTTTCTGTCTTCTTTATTGACATCTATCCCATTTAGTTATTGCTCAACGAAGCCACTTTGTTTTAGTTTTTTTATATAAAAAATCATCTTTCATTATATCCTTTAAAAAAAGGTAAAATGAACGTTTAAAATCCTTAGGAACAGCCCCCTTAATCACAATTTTATCACCTGTTAGATTTTGCAAATCTACTATTTCAACTTTAAAAAGGTGCACTTGATTAAACAAGATACTACTATAATTCTTTACTGAAAGCAGTTCAAAACACTCATATTCGGATAATTCATAATACTTTGAAGTTTCACATAGATTTTCAATCATTTCATATGCTAATCTTCTATAATCCCCTGGGGTACTAACACCTGAGTAATACTCGGCATAAGTCAAAGTGACCTTTAGATGGGTATAAATGTAGCCATTTTTACCACAAGATAAGAAACTTATTATTGATTCTTCTATAGCTTTTTGATACGAATTCCGTAAATAGCCTTTAGACACTGCAGAAATAAAGAGATTATCTTCATTACTTTGTGGTTCGATTTTTAATTCCATTGTTGCAGCATATTTGTTACCTTTTTGATTAACCTTAACAAATAAGAGTTTACTGTCAACAATTCTTCTAACCTTTATATTGGAGTTTTCCAAAATAGCTACATCTAATCCATACTTATAAAAAAGATGTAGCCTGACCACATCTTCATGTGTTTTACCCAACAAATTAATAGACATTTCATCAAGTAGTTCATCATATTCAAATTGATAATTTGGCTCCTCAATACTTATCTCTAACAAAGCTCTATATAATTGATTTTTTGTGGCACAACCCTTTAATTTGACTTTGCACCTATACCCTTCAATAAATGTTGGTTTCGCTCCAATAACTTCGTAATTTTTAATCTCATCTCCTACAGAATAATGAGTTTCATAACTCTTTATTATCGCAATATTTCCTTTATCTATAGCTTTTGCATTTATTAGTTGATCCTTCACTTTTAGGTACAAGAATTTAATTTTATTCTTTTTCTTATTCTTTATTAATACATCATTAATTTGTAACTTTCCTTCATATATATAAATATATGTTAAGCACGCACCCATTTCATCAAATTCTTGTTTTATGACTTTCCCGTGGAAATAATCTGGCACTCTTTGTCCCCTCGTAACCTCTTCTTTTACTACCATTTCAAACAATGTAGCGATATTCTTATTTTTTAAAGCTGAACCTTCGATAAAGACCAATTTGCTTTCGTCCTTTTGATTATCACATTTATAGATCTCATTCTTTATCGTACTCAACATAGAAAGGTAGTCTATTCGGTCACACTTATTAATAAAAATAATTATTTTCACATCATTTGATCTTAGGGATTTTATTATCCTTTTAGTATGAGGTGTTACTCCTGAATCAACGGCTATTACCAAAATAGCAACATCAATAATACTTATAATCCTCATAACATCGGGAAAGAAATCATAATGACCTGGTGTATCTAAGATATTTATCAGTTTTCCATTTTTTTCAAAAGACAAGAGAGTTGTTGTTATCGTTATCCCTTTTTCTTTTTCAATTTGATTGTTATCAGCTATAGTCGTTCCTTTGTCAACACGTCCCGTAACTTGCTTTATACCTGCCTCTACACATATAGCCTCTGTCAAAGTAGTCTTACCTGCATCAACATTAGCAAAAATCCCCACATTCAATGTATTATTCATATTTAACTTCCCGAACTAGTGTATTTTTTTAAGTAATCATTCCATATAACATATGCACCAATAAAGTACAGTATAGAAAAGACTATTGTTTCATTTCTTTCAATAGAAAGTTTTATGTCACTAATTGCCGTAATTTCTTTTATATTTTTTTTAAAAAAGTTTCCTTCGTTAACCTTATAACACTTCTTTACATTATTTAATTCTATTGAATATTGATCCATATTTTTATGTCCTTTCATTACATTGAAAAATTCCATGTAATTGTTTGAGTAAACGCATCGCTTTTAATATTTGAAAGATTCTTTCTACCCTGTTATGTCTACAAAATTGTTTCGCTCTGAGTAACGAAAAGAACTTTCTAAAATTATTCTTAAACCTTTGGAAAACTTTGACTCATTCCCGAAGGAGCTGTTTTTGTTCAACTGACTATCTTAAGATCCAGAAAACGGGACATAAGTCGATTCTACTTATGTCCCATTTTTCACTATCCTATAAGCTTATTGAAGGTTTGTAGGCATACATTACTATTACTTAAAATTTATAAAAAGAATGTTAAATAATTCTTTTAATTAAAGTAGCATAAAAAGTCCACGGAATCAACCGAAAATTAATTTTTTTTTAATTTAAATGCCATGAAAATTTAATAAAATAACTAGTATGGTTAGGCCATACTAGTTTAAAAGTGTACTACTTTTTTAGAAATGAGCGATAACAAGCTCATTATTATAATGACAAATATCTTATTATTAAAATAAAAACACTTTATATAATTATAAATTTAGATATATTGATAATTTACATTGCTTATCAGAGCAAAACATTATAGTAGACATATTAGGCGATGTATAATAAGGTTACACTGTGATCTTATTTTAAAAGGAGGAAAAAATACTTTATGAAAAAAGATGTAAATGAAAACCTTACTAGCGATTGTTCAACGAATGATTGGCCTAAAATATCTGAAAATCTTTCAGAGATTGCAGTCGATTCATCCGATATTGAGTATAAGAATGTTCGTTCAAATTACATGCGTGTTGGCTCTCCAAAAATCATTTTAATGGCCAAAACTGTCAGTGATGTTAGAGAGGCAGTGCTCTATGCCAAAAATGTGAGGGAAACTTCAAAAACTTATGTTCCGTTTTCAATTAGAAGCGGCGGACATGGTATGACTACTGATTCTGTCAACGACGGAGGGATTATTTTAGACGTTTCCCAAATGAATGAAATACGGATGGTTGATGACAAAAAAGGCTTAGTTAGTGTTCAGGCAGGTGCTGTGTGGGGGGATGTTTCGGCGTTCTTATCAAAATATGACCGTGTTATTTCAAGTGGTGATTTTGGCGATACTGGTGTTGGAGGATTAGCCACTGCTGGAGGATTAGGTCTGTTAGTGCGTCAGAATGGACTAACGATTGATCATATAAAAGAAGCCACGGTTGTCACAGCTGATGGCCGTGTTCACTTAGCCAACAACCAAAAAAATAAAGAGTTATTTTGGGCTATTCGAGGTGGCATTTCAAATGTCGGAATTGTAACAGAATTTATCTTTGAAGCACCGAAACTTTTAGGTGAAAATACAGAAACGCAACAAATGCCGCTACCGGTTTATTTGCAAACTGTTCGTTATGAATCAAACAAACTTGGGGAATTTGTCAAAAATTGGGGAGATTGGATAAGAAAACTTCCTAATGAATTAACTAGTATCGCAATTATATCTAAAAATTACGAAAAAAATGATTTTTACGTAGATGTAATGAATTTATGGGCTGGAGACAATGAAAAAAAAGCGGATCCTATTTTTAAAAACGCATTAAATTTAGCTACAGTTATTCAGAGCGAGACAAACTTACTCTGCTATACTTCATTAATACCAACACCTCACGAAAAGCATCAAGCACAAGAAAGTAACCGTCCGCTTAATGTATTGGTGGATCAGCCTACAGAAACATTAGGTGACGCAATCACAAAAGTGTTTGATGACAAAAAAGTTGTTGCTGTAGAGTTACGATCATTGGGTGGCGCGGTAAGTACGGTGCCAGTAATGGAGACATCTTGGAGCGGAAGAAAAAAAGAAGCTTTTGTAGCTGTTTGGTTTGATACTAAAAATGTCCAAATTGCCCACAAGATTTTTGAACCAATCAGAAAATTGGGGACAGGCGCATATGGAGCCTATTCTTTTGATACAAGTCAAGATTTTGCCAATTTAACATGGCCAGAAGAAACAGGACAAGCCTTAAAAAAAATCAAAAAAAAATATGATCCAACCGAATTGTTTGATCAAGGCTTAACCATTATCTAAATTAATGATTTTTGATGGACGAACTCTCTAATAGCAGAAAAAAAGATCCTTTATTTTCTTTACTAATACAGTCTAGTTAAATAAAAAGAAACATTATAATATATTGTTATCTTTTCATCGCATCCCACGTTATATTTTTTTGTGGTCATTATTATTAATAAATAGAATGAAAAAAAGAATATTGTAGAGACTAAAGTTAAGAAGATAGGCAATATTCTTAGTGTAATTTCACCTAAAAATTTTGTTAAGTTTGATAGGCACTATAGTATCGAGCAGCTGTCAAAAAAATTTGTACTAATCTCAAGAGAGCAAATGACCATAACGAGGACGTAGATGATATGCTACATTCCCTTTATTAACAAAAAAACCTAAGACAAAAATTTTTGTCTTAGGTTTAATTTTTATTAACTCAACGATGCTTATCAAAAAAGCCGAGATTACATCTAGGTACACTATTTGTAGAAATGAAAATCATTTTATTATTTCTTGTAAGATTTGTAAAATTAAAGCACACATGAATTCGCAAGTGAAGGGATTTCCTTTCTTTACACACAATACATACAGTGAATAATGCGTTTGACTACCTATCTATGCACATCTGTATACTCATAATTAGCGGACTAAGTACTCGTCAAGTTCCTTTCGTTGCACTTTACTCTGGTTTTTCTTCTCTATCGTCTTCAGTAGTTTCTTATTTAGTTTCCGATTTACATCATATTTTTTCCATAGGCTAGGGTTTTCATGCCACGGAGCAGGAACAATTTTTTTGTCTTTGTAAAAAACAACTTGTCCCTCTAGATCCTCTCTATTTCTATAAATATAGCGTAACTCCGATCCTGTTATTGACTCTTTAAAGTCCCCACTTTTAAATACAATAGACTTAAAATCAATGGCGTCTAATACAAACCAAATTTTCAAATCATTTCTTTCTCTCGCAAGTTCTAACCCTAATTTACATCCTTTTTTAACAATCGTATTAGCAAGTTCTTCAGATAAATTAGGCTGAAAGTACTTTAATATTTGATCCGTATGCTTCATATATAAGTTATTCGCTATATTTTTAATATGGAATTTAGGGTGATTTTCCAAAGTATTCAAATAATCCTTCCACAAATCCCATGTTTGATTCATGGAATCAAACATGCCTAACCATTGATTAATCGGCATTTTTTTTACCGTCTCTATTAATTTACGCTTATTATCAAGGTGCACATTTCCCCAATTTTCTCCACTCAAACTGTTTATAAGTTCTATATTATAATTATCTATAAAATATGGTTTTTTTAAGGTACTAGCTAAGTCTGGGCTTTCTTTCAAAAAAAAATTTCGACTATCTCTCAAACCATATATTAATACTATTTCCCCATCTCCCATGTTATCAAAACCTTTCTATTATTCCATACAGATAATATCGTGAATTTTTGATAATTTTAGCTTATAAAAGTGCTGTTCGTACCCATTATGGAATTGATAAACTATTTAAAAAATAGTAACCTCAACAACAAACTATCAACCTTAGTCAGTGTCGTGAAAGCTTTATTTTCTATAAAGCTGTGACACGTACGGTTTTGTGTAAGTTTGTTTTATTTTGTTGATTAGATAGTTTTGTGTTTAAATTAGTGGCTCGAATATTCGCCTTTCCAATTTTAGACGTTAAACTATGTGGTTGAGCTTGAGAGCAAGTTATATTTGGAATTTTATTAAAACGCGCCCGATCGACCATTATTTTGGTATATTCCCTTTCAGCTGTAAGCATTTCAGCTCGTATTTGTTGTTGGTAACCGTTTTTTTGGTGTGACAATTTCGTTAATTTCTGAAATATTTTTTTAAACATGGATATCTCCCCTTTAACTATTTGTATACCATATACTATAGTTCATCTTAGAAAAGAAAATCCTCCATTTTTTTTACATTTCGGCAAATTTAGATACAAAATAGTTTGTAAGAATTGAATGTACAGGGGAAACCCATGATAAAAGTAAAGTATTTATTCATGTCCAAACATTATACGAAAGAATTTAACCAAACAATGGTAGATTTATACAACCGAAGTAAGAATACAGTCAATTATCTTTAAACGATCAATTTCCTCTTTTAGGGAGTAGACTATCTAACTTATTTTAACTGTTTTATAATAAATTTTTTCCATAATGAAATGCCTATACTAGAGGATTGCGAGCAACTTGTTCGCCTCTCTAGTATAAGTGTCTATTAAGTATGACATACAGCTCCTGTATCATTCATATAACTAATTTTTAAAAATCCTTGCGAATGTTTCTGCATCAATACTATCTATTTGTCTAAATTAGATCATTAATTCTCAGACACTTCTTCAAAATCTCTGTTACTCAAAACACAGGATTTCTCAATTAACCAAAAAAATATTCAACTTCCAGTTGCTGTTTTGTTTATGTTAAAATGTCTACATAAGTATATTTTTGTAACGTAAGGAGAAAATAAATTGAAAAAAAGAACTCTACTAGCCGCGAGCTGCTTTGCAATGATGACTGTGTTAGTTGGATGCTCCGGTCAAAGGGAAAAGGATAGTTTAAAAAAACAATTGTCTAGCACAGAAATGACGTCATTGACGATTGAAAAACATGAAAATAGCCTATTATCTCCCTATACAGATGAACAAATTGAATACGCTAGCGTTTGGCTATCTTTAGGTGTAAATCAACAGATTGATGAACTAAACGTACTCAGAATTCCAGCAGGAACCTTGATTAATCCCAATGATACTTCAAGTGCGGTCTATCCTGTCAATACAATTCAATTATGCGGGTCTCGTTTAATTGATGCTTCGGTTACATATTCTCGTAATAACGATGGAACAATTACCGTCTATAACGTCCCTCAAAGATGGGAAGCAAACTTACCAGAAGGGTTAGATAAGAATTATATGAAACAGTATACTCAATCTTTAATTGATAATGGTCAAATTAAACGGGTAGAAATGGGTGCTCCTGAAAATATCATCAAACTTATTAATATACAAATTATACATTAAATATAACAAAGTCTAATTACAATGTTATAAAAATATCCACCAATATAGGAAAATAAGAAAAAAAGATTGTTACCTAACGGTGCTTTCTACCTACTCCCTTGATAAGTTCAGTTTAAAACTGAGTTGCTAAAGTCCGCAGAGCTTTGTTACCTACCCTCTTGACTGTTCTAATCTTTTTCATAACAAGAGTTTACTGTTTTGTCATCTATCATCATTAAAATCGTAAGTTCGTTGACACTCAATAGCTCACAATTCGAATCACTTTCTTTTAAACATGTTACCTCACTATATTTTCCTCTGATGCATAATAAATTGATGTGCCACATATGATCACGCTAAGCTTATTACTACAAACATTTATAACCATTGTACAAATTAATAGCTAATACAACTAAAATGACCAATTGAAATATAACCGTCACTTTCTCAGTAGATAAAACCTTACTCAACTTTGCCCCAACAACTCCTCCCAAAATAGCCGCTGGAATGATATACCCTAACATTTTTAAATCATAGCGACCAAATCCGGTAGTAAATGCAATGGTCACCAATTTAGAAAACTGAGAGAAAAAGATTGTACAAATAGAGTACACCGTCGCCTCCTTAATAGGAAATGAAAATAGTAACATGAGCAAGGATACATTAATCGGTCCACCACCAATACCTAACGAACTAGCTAAGCAACCCAACACTAAACCACAAAAGAAAAAACTTTTCACATCATTCAAACGATAATTGGTCCAATCGTATTTCGTGTAAAAAAAAGCAAATAATAGCGTCACAATCGTTAAGCTAATCTGAATCAGCTGAACATTGCTTTCATTTTGAACCAACCTCAGTAACCATTCAAATAATTCATTCCCCAAAACACCCCCAATAATGGCTCCCACAGATACCCAGCTAACAATTTGCCAATTTAACTTACGTCCGCTACTCAACTGTCTGCCTGTGGAAACAAGTGACATGGTAAAAACTGCAGTAGCAGAATAAAAGGAGATAGTCGCTACGGAATGTGCGCCAATCAGATCAAAAATTGGTTTAATCAAGACGCCGCCACCCATACCCGAAACAGCTCCGACAGAGTTGGCCAGTACAATGACAATAAAATAAAGAATCCCAATCATTTTTGCACCCCCTCTAGCATCTCCATCAGCTCTTCGATTTTTGGTACAAACTCTTTTAATACGTGTTGGTAACCACAAAAGTCCCTTTGATCTAGATACATTGCATCTTTCATCCGCTTGCAACCACCTCTACAGATTTTGTGAAAAGAACACTGCATACATTTCTTTGGTAGCGTCGTGCGTTCGCAAAGAAACTGTTGCGAAATATCTTGCTTAAACAAAGCTCTCAATGTCTGCTCTTGAATGTAACCCATTCGGTATTCATCTAAAACATAAAAATCACATGGATAGACGCTATCATCTGCTTCAATAACATATTGGATCTGACAGTTTCCTAGTATACCACAGGCAGTCACTTGGCGGCGAACAAGTAAATTCAATATATCGTCAAATAACTTAATACTGATATAGTTTCCCTGCTTTAACTCCTCCAACCACAATTGGAAGAGTTGATGATAAAAACCAAAAAAACGTTTTGGGGTCAAGGCATAACGATTTCTCTTCAAGGCATTTAACTCATCCAAACAGGGAATAAATTGAATGTAGCGAATTTGTTGTTCCTTAAGAAAACGAAAAACTTTTTTGGCTTCTTTGGCCAGTGGGTTGGTCAAGACGCAGAGAATATTATACTCAATCTCGTAAGTATCAAATAATTTTTTTGTGTGTAGAACCCGTTGAAATGTCCCTCTACCTTTTGGATCAATTCGATTCAAATCATGATAAAGAGGGTGTCCATCAATGGACAACCCCACTAAAAATTGATGTTTTTTAAAAAATGTACACCACTTATGATTGATGATTATGCCATTCGTTTGAATCGCATAATGGATTTGAACTTTTTTACTTTGGCTTTCAACCAACGCAACTACCATTTTAAAATAGTTTAGCCCTGCAAGCGTCGGCTCCCCACCTTGAAACGCAATAGTAAGTTCATCTCCATCTTCCAAATCAACGAAAATATTGGCAATCATTTTCTCTGCAATGTCTTCTTTCATCTTGCCAAAAGAGCGCACTTCCCTAAGTGAGCTTACATTGGAATAAAAACAGTATTTACAACGAATATTGCACAGTGACGATGCCGGCTTAACCAATATTGAGATATGTTTCATTGTACGTCTTGATGCCACCTTTTCTCTTCATTTTACCTCTTATCACGTTTCATTGGAACAAAGTCCGTCGTTTCCATATAAAATTGACCCACGCGTTCTTTCATTTGTTGAATAATCTTTTGATATTCCTCTTTCACTACTAAATTGTCAATCTCCAGTGGATCTTGTTCCAAATCATATAACTCATCCAGTTCGTATAAGCGCATCACGTACTTATATTTTCCCATTTTACACATCACTGCTTTGCTGTGCTCAGGGCCTTCACTACATTGTGTTGCTAATCTAGGCCAGTACGGAGAATCCGGACCATGACCTTCTTCCATGGCTTGTTTTTCGCCATGAATCCGACCCCCTTCACAAAAAACAGCATCTTTATGCACCTCATCGCCCGCAACTGCATGTAGTACTGATTGACCAAATTGAGTATAAGAGAGTTTACTATTAGCCAGCTCAGCGATCGTTGCTGGTAAATCTACCAGTTCAACTTGAGCTTGTGAGATTCTTGGTTCGACTTTTATTCCTTTTGCTGGTTTAATCAGCAAGGGAACATTGGAAATAGGCTCTTCAAAACAATTTTGAACTTTTTCAGTAATGGTATAATCTCCCGTATAATCTCCATGATCACTAAAGACAATCAAACTCGTATCATCATAGAGATTTGTTTCAAGCAGTTTGTTTTTGATTAAGCCAAATTGGAAATCAAAACGCGAAACCATCGCTAAATAGGTGGCTCTGAGTTCATCAAACCGGTCTTCTGACCAATTATTTAGGTTTTGCTTTTCATTGATTCCATAGAGCATGGATGCTTTATTAGGAACATCTTTGATGTTTGGTCGACGTTTTGGTAATAGGTTTCGATCAATACTAGAGTACCAAGGATCTTCACAGGCATAAGGTGGATGAGGAAAAGAAAGTGTACAGTAAACAAAGAACGGTTTGTCGGTTTTTTCTTTCCTTCTTCTATCAATGTATTCTAGTGTCTTTTCTACACAATTCCAATCTGCTTTCCCATATCCTTCACCGTCTGGTAATTTTCCCATATAAAAAGAATAATAATTGTCTCCTGAAAGCATTTTTTCATATAATTTTTTTGTATCTTCATTGTGATGCGCCGCGTGATTAAAACTGCCACTGATGCAATCCCGGGTATTTTCATCCGTAATGCCATCGTAATACTCATCACAATAATCCGTTTTAGCACGATTACTCGGAACGACATCATTTCTGCCAATCCAAATCACCTCATAGCCGTTTCGCTTCATTTCTTTTAAAATATTAGGTTCGTCTTCTCTTTGCAAATAATGCATCGTGCGATGACCGTTTACATGAGGATAAAATCCGGTTAAAAAACTATTTCTTGATGGAACACACACTGGATTTTGACAGTACGCATTTTCAAAAGATACGCCTTCTTCTAACAGACTATCTAAATTTGGTGTGATAGAAGCGGGGTTGCCCATATGTGCAAGTGAGTCACGCCTCATTTGATCTGCTACAAATAATAAAATATTTTTTTTCATCATTTCTTCCTCCTAAACAATAATCGTCAGTAAATTTTCATTTCTATCCACAAATTCTTTGTCTGTTCCAAGAACTTCTAAATACTCCTTTGAATTTGAAATCACAATCGGGGTTATCAACGAGTAGCCCGCTTCATTCAAAGCCTCCATGTCAAACTCAAGCAGCAACTGCCCCTTTGTCACTCGGTCTCCTTGCTTAATTTTAGGCTCAAAGTTTTCTCCACGTAAATTGACTGTATCCATACCAATGTGAATAAGTAGCTCCACCCCCATGTCTGAGGTCAAACCCAGTGCATGATAGCTTGGAAACAATGTCGTCACGATCCCATCGACAGGCGCGTAGACTCTGCCTTCTCTAGGTAAAATCGCAACCCCCTTACCCAATACTTCTGTTGAAAAGGCTGTATCCTCAACTTCTTTTAAAGAAATCACCTTTCCTTTAATTGGCGAAACCATCTCATAAAGAACCGTTTGCCCTACTTTTTTATTTGGAATCATTTGATTGGCTTCATCGCTCTTTGTTGTTGCTGGATCCTTAAATGTTTCTTCATCTATTTTCGGATCATAGGAATACAGATACGTGATCAAAAAACCCAAGACAAAGGCAACAACACTGGCCAATGAAAAGCCGATAAAACTATTATCAATTCCAACTTCAGGATTGATGTAACGTGGGAGTGCAAAAATCCCTGTCCCACCGTTAATGAACACACGTGTCTTAAACAACCCCATGATTCCGCCTGCAATCCCTACTGCTACAGACGTTGTATAAAACACTTTTTTTCGAGGCAGCGTAACTCCATATAAAGCGGGCTCTGTAATTCCAAAAAAGGCAGAAAGAAACGCAGGAAAGGCAATCTCTTTTAACTTGCTATTTTTAGTTTTAAAAAAAACGGCTAGCGTAACTCCTGCCATCGCAATTGGCGTTGTCGCACCCGACATCATTACAATATCATAGCCAAGGGTCGCAAAATTATTCAACGCAATCGGAATAAACCCCCAGTGTAGCCCTAACATAATAAAAATTTGCCAAAAACCACCAATTACAATCCCTGCAAGGACTGGACTAAAATAATAAGCCGCCGATAAGCTCTTGCCTAAAAATAAGCCTAACCAAGTAGTAATAGGTCCTACTATTAAAAATATAATTGGTACAGTAAGCATTAGTGTCAAAAAAGAAACAAAGAAGCTTCGCACCGAACGAGGTAATATACGCGAAAAAAATAGTTCAAATTTTGTAGCGAGGTAGGATGCTGCAATAATCGGAATTACACTTGATGTATAATTCATTAATATAATAGGAATCCCTAAAAAAGTTAAATGAATGGGGGAAGCAATGATTGAACCTTTAAATAAAGTATACAAAACAGTCTCACTCCCATTTGCTGCCACAATAGTGGGATAAACAAGTGCTGCCCCAATCGCCATCCCAATAAAAGGCTTGCCACCAAACTTTTTCGAAGCCGTATAGCCTAAAAATAGTGGGAAAAAGTAAAACAGCCCATCACCTGTTGCATTTAGAATCAAATAGGTCCCAGATTCCTTATCCAGTACGCCCATTGCCATCACCAAAGCCAGCAAACCTTTAATCATCCCTGATGCCATTAAAACACTCATTACAGGTGTAAATATCGCAGACACATTATCGATAAATATATTGAAAAGCCCCTTTGGCTTTTCTTCTGCCACAACCTCGTTTGCCTCAATACCGGTAATTGCTACAAATTCCTTGTACACTTCTGCAACATGACTTCCAATCACTACCTGATACTGCCCGCCACTTTGCACAACGGTTACCACACCAGTCAGCTTTTTGATTTCTTCTGTCTTTGCTTGCGTTTCATCTTTTAGCTTGAACCTTAAGCGCGTCATACAGTGAGTTACTCTCACTATGTTTTTCTTCCCTCCAATATTTGCCAATAGTTGCTCAATCAATTCTTGATAATGCATCTTCCTCTTCCTTTCTTTTGCATCTTATAAAATAAAAAGCAAGCCCGAACAAAATCACTTTAAAAAAGTCATTTCATCAAGTCTTGCCTGCTTTACCAGTAACACCTTTTCAATTTTCTATTAATTTTTGAACATGTAACGTCAAGTAAAGTCGCTCATCGTCACAAAGCGTTGTCTGTAGATAGGCTTCAATCAAACGTGACGTTTCATAGGCCTGTGGATAGTTTTCCATCACATGCTCTAATAATGAATTAGGTACATCTTGCTTTTTCTGATTCTCTAATCGTTTAAAGAAAAAACGTAAATGGGTCACAAATCGCTCCAAAGCTAAACTATTCTGATCCACATCTACTAGATTATGCATGCGAATGATTGAGATGATATTTTTGATTTTAGCTGTTAGCTTAGAGATATCTTCTACTTGAGCACGATCATCATTTAACTGGGCATTGATAAAATGCATGGCAATATTGCTAATTTCTGCATCATCCAGTTTTAAATTTGTACGTTTTTCTAAAACTTTTACTGCATACTCACCAATCGAAAATTCCACTGGATAAAATTTTTGAATTTCCCAAGTCAAGCGATTACTAAGACTAATTCCCTCTTTTTTTAATTTCACTAAGTTAAATAAATGGTCGGTCAAAGAAATATAAATCGTATCACTCAATCGATAAGGACTTTTTTGTTTGCCGTAACGAATAATATCATCCGCTAAAGAGGCATATTCAACCGGAATATCCTCTAATAGTTGAATCAAATGATCCGTGGATGATTTTTTCAAAACAAAGACTTTTTCAATTTTGCTTTTATCTGCGAGTTGTCCAGGTTTCATTTGAAACCCTACCCCCGTTCCAATCCAGATAAAGTCCTTTCCATTTTGCCCCACTAAAACCGCATTATTATTTAGAATTTTTTTGATTTTCAAGATGCCGCCATCTCCTTCAACAAAAAAATGACTATACCTTAATACACTTGTAGAACTTCTACACGAGTAAGAAGGTATAGCCTGCTTTATCAGTAACTACCCATTTGATTACTTTAAATATAAACTATCCGCTCTATTAATGCAAGCGTTTTCTCAATCTTTATCCATCTCTTACGCTCAAACTTTTGCATCATGAAAAAAGTGCCCGTAACAGTTTTTTTCTTATAAAACAACTCGATTGAAAAAATGGTTCATTTTTTTGATTTTTGCAACATTTTGAACAACGTCGTTGTTTGACCTTTAAACGACATTACCTGCTCAAAAATATCTTCCCCATCGTGTAACATTTTGACCGTTACCCATCCTAGAGATTCTGTAATCGCAATTGCAACTGTCGCATTGACTGCAGAACCAGCTACTGTTCCGACTACTGGAACAAACTTCATAATATTGCCGACTGCACTTCTGCCAAAACCTACGATGATTAACTCTTTAGAAATACTTTTGCCAAGACCTTCCGACCATGATCGTCCAAACAGTTTGTGCAAACGCGACATCATCACAAGCTGGACTGGCACTAGCAAAAACGCATCTGAAAAAGGAATTGGTGAACAGCCAATAATTGCAGCCGATAACGCGGCCGCATGAATGATAGTATGGCATTTCTTTTTAGTCGTGCGATCTATGTCGACCAAAAACTCGTCAAAAACACGATCAAATCGACCTTTGCTTTTCGCTAGAACTTTTTCTGCTTGCCCCCGCGTCTTACCATAAGCATTTTGGATCACCTGTGCAGTTTTATTGGTCATTTTTTTTAAAACCTCACTAAAAAAATGATCAAATTCCTCTTCTTCTATTTCATTGTTATCTGTAAATCGTTGTGCTTTTTGCTCTTGAAAATGTATTACTTCTTGCTTTTTTTCTTTTTTATTCTTCGAAAATATTTTTTTCACTCGAAACACCCTCCGTTTGATCGCACTGCTTTGGTTCCTAATGAGTATTATACACGATGTTGAAAAAAAGACGGCATCTAAAAGCATACAATCACTGAATATGTTGAGAAACCACACTGTCAATCATTTCTTTTCCAGTGGCTAAAAGCTCAAAGTCTCCTTCTGAAAAGCACCAAGTCGCCATAATTCCCCTAATCAAACTTTCAAATAATTGAAAAAGGACTTGCTCTGAGAGTCCATCTTGTTGGTTGGAGCTTGCTGCAATCAATCGCTGGAGCTGATTGGCAAAGGAGCGCTTAGAAAAATGACTATTGCGTTTGTTTAAACATTCATTCATATTGAAAGAGTAGGCTAAAGTCGTCATTTCAAGACCTGCTTCATAGGCAAACCGTAGCTCTAAAAATAAAAAGCAACTGATTTTTTCTCGCGCACAAGCTTGAGTATTCTTTTCCAAGAATTGGGCATATTCTTTTTCCATATATTCTCCAAGATTACTATAATAGCTTTCTTTGACAATATCCTCTTTTGAACGATAATGCACATAAAATGTTCCTTTTGCAACGTGTGCGTGTTGGCATATTTCCTCAACTGTCACGTTGGAATAACCAATTTTTTTGATTAATTGAACTGCTGCTTCAAAAATAGTGCGCTTAGTCTGTTTTGCTTGTTCGCTACGTTTCATTTGTTTCACCT
The DNA here is from genome assembly GCF_003987595.1 of Vagococcus entomophilus. Classification (NCBI taxonomy): domain Bacteria; kingdom Bacillati; phylum Bacillota; class Bacilli; order Lactobacillales; family Enterococcaceae; genus Vagococcus; species Vagococcus entomophilus. The sequence continues at coordinate 43,460 of NZ_NGJZ01000004.1, forward strand.
CTTGATTATTGACAAATCTATTTTAACATATTATCATTTAAATGACCACAGTCACCGACTATAGTCATTTAAATTGAAAGAAGGAATTTGAATGTTTTTTTTAGACTTGACCTATCAAAAACCATTAACCGAAGTAGAACGCTATCTTGACGAGCATAACCAGTATCTAGAAAAACACTACCAATCCGGCAATTTCATCTGTTCTGGTCGCAAAAACCCTCGAATAGGTGGAGTTATCCTCTGCCAGTTTGACTCCCTTGATGAAGTAAAAACAATTATTCAAGAAGATCCGTTTTTACTACATGGCATTGCGAACTATCAGATTACGGAGTTCTGTCCAACTAAAGCAGCAGCTAAGTACAACGATTTTTTAAGCTAAGCGATTCTGCCCATCTTTGACAAAGCAGTCAAGTCCACCCAGAGCTAAAGTAAAATCTTAACAGGTTTAATTCAGAATGCTCCAAAACAACTAGACGCTCATTTTTTAAGTCTTATATATGATTTCATAATAAAAAGGGCAGTATCTGTACAATACTGTCCTTTTTTATAAACTGTAATATCCATCTGTTGTGAGGATTTCGACCAACTTTTCAATAAAATCTAGCCGATTTTCACTCCGACTAAGATACGTCACATGGTAAGACTCCGCCATTACTTCCATCATTCTTGGAAAAATCCGATTAAAAACACTTGTGTCACTTTTTTTCGCTGCCAATGCAACAACTAATTGCACTTCTTTTTCGTCCCAATCTAGTATTCCTGACGATTTCAACACAAGTAGCCCTGTCTGCAGCGCGTCATATCTGATTGCATGGGGTATAGCTACCTTACTTGGAAAGGCAGTAGACGAAAGCTTTTCTCTTTCTTCTAGCTCACGCTTAAAATGAGCCTCAACATAGCCATTGTCCACATACACATGGCTGATTTTTTGAATGAGCTCTTCTCGCTTTAAGTCCAAACTTAGTTGTAGATATAACTCCTCTGGAATCCATTGTAAGAGTGTCCGCTGTAAAAACATTCGATATCTTTTTTGGTAGATCTGTTCGGTCTTTAATCGGATTTTTTTTATATCCGTGCTCGTCATGAATTCTTTCACGCTCACCACCGATTGAACTTCCAAAAAAGCGTTTGGGATGCTTTCAATGCCAAATGTTGTCAGCACTAAATCAACTGATTCGAGTGCCAATACTTCGGAGAAATCCTCATAAAGCTGGATCACCCTAATTTCTGTATCAAAGCTATCACGCAATTTTGCAACCATTATGCTTCCAATATGCAAATAATCAGGTGTCACGATGATTGCTTGGAGCTGCTTTTCTTCTTCTGTTTGGTGTTGAATAAATGTTCCTACATGCAACGCTAAAAACGCAATCTCGTTCTCGTCAATTTCAATCTCCAACCCGCCAGCCAATAATGCAGACATGTATACTGCAATATCAAAAAGAACGGGATATTTAACTTTAATATCTAATAAACTAAAATTTCTCGAAATAAGATGGTCTTGTGCTCGATTATAAAGATTTTGCACATGATAAAGAAGTTTTTGACGGAATTGTTGATCTGAAAAATCTAATAGATATACTTGAGAAATCTCGGCCAATACTTGGTCCAATGTTTGTTCCAACTCTTTATTAATATAAGACTTAACCAGCTTTGAATCCTGATTAATTTCGCCATAGCACAAGACAATTAGTTCCAAACGATCTTGCACCTGTATGTTTAGGCCAAACAAACTGTTTAATTCATTACAAATTAAATCCACCACTTTTTTTGCTTTTGTTTGCCAATATGCTGTGACTGCAGCCAAACAACCTTCTCGCTCAAAAGAGTCTTTATCCCCCACTTTGGCACGATCAATTGCTAAAGCTAAATGCAAAATAAAATTTTGAAAAAAGTAAGTGTTAGTATAAAAGGCATTCCTTTCAAAAGCAAGTTGAGAAATTTCAATGACTTTTTTCAAATTTAAATAGCCCAGAAACTTTTGAATATCGTCCTTGAATGAGGCACCCTGGCTACTTTGCTCTTTGATCAGATCAACCATCCAATCTCGCTTTTTTCTCTCTTCACCTACTAACGTATAACAAGCGCCCTTTTGTATAATTTTCAACTCATATTTCTTAGCTCTGTTACTGAGCCACGCAAGATCGGAACGAATCGTCGCATCCGAGACATAAAAGACATCGGACAACTCAAACAAATCAATTCCCTTACGTGTAAACTTCAAGAGCTTGCGTAAAATTTGGAAACGCCTTTGACCAACAGAAACGTACTCTGAATCACTTGTATCTTGATCACCCAAACGTTTGGGTAAACGATAACCCGTCCGTGTGGATTCAATCAAGAAGATATTTTCTTCCTTAATCTTCTTGATATATAAACGAACCGTTCGATCTGTTACTCCTAATAGTTTGGCCAGCTCTTTTGCGGATACAAACTTTTCACTGCCTTGTTTTCGAAGATACTTTATCAGTGAGTCAATGTTGCTCATGGCCTACGCTCCTTTTTAAATCCTTTCCCCATCAGACACAATTACTGCTTTATACCACTCAAAGCTCGCTTTTTTGATTCGCTTTTTTGACCCCTTGCCCTCATCGTCTATATCCACATAGATAAAACCATAACGCTTAGACATTTGTTGAGAGGAGCAACTGACAATATCGATCGGTCCCCACGCACAATATCCTAGCACATTTGCCCCATCATAAATTGCACGTCCAACTTGTTCAATATGGTCTGACAAATAGGCGATGCGGTAATCATCTTGGATTTCCCCATTTGACAGTTCATCATACATTCCGTAGCCATTTTCAGCAATCAAAAGCGGTTTTTGATAACGATCCCAATATTGAGAAAGCGCGTGATATAAACCTTGTGGATCCACCTTCCATCCCCAAGGATTAGCATCTAAATAAGGATTCGGGGTAATTGAGTCTGGTCGATTTGTATTCTTTGTGGCATCAACCATTTGAGAAAAGTAATAAGAAATAGCTAAATAATCCATTGGATGTTTTTGTAAAAGATCAAGATCTTGTTCTGTGACTTCCAAACAGATGTGGTTTTCTTTAAAATAATTCCAAGCATAAGTCGGATAGGCACCTCTAAACTGTACATCTGTAAAAAAGTATTGCATTCGATTATGTTGTAGCGCTAATACCATATCATCTGGTTGGCAAGAATTGGGATATGCAGTCCCATCTGCTACCATTGTTCCGATTTGGTTATCTGTCGAGAGCGTCTTGGCATAGGCTTTAATCTTCGCACACGCGACTAACTGATGATGAACTGCTTGATACTGCGCTTGTTCAATATTTTCATATTGGTCCTGACAGATCCCCAGAGACAACCATGGTTCGATTTGAATCATATTGATTTGATTGATCACAATCCAATATTTTACTTTGCTCGAAAAACGATCAAGTAAAGTTTTGCCATAGCGTTCAAACATAGAGATCACTTGCTTATTAGCCCATCCCCCATATTTCAACGTAATATTCACAGGGGTTTCGTAATGAAGCATCGTAATAATTGGTTCCATCCCGAGCGCACGGATTTGATCAATCATTTTTTCATAATGAACCAATGCAGCTTCATTTGGTCGATCCTCATCACCATTTGGAAAAACGCGCGACCAATCAATAGAGGTCCTAAAAGATTTCAATCCCATCTCTGCCAGCAACTTTAAATCCCGTTCATACGTATGATAAAAATCAATTCCATAACGTTTTGGATAAAAATGGACCGTATCCATCTTATTAGCTTTGACTCGTGCAAGTGTCATTCCTTGCTTTTCTAACTGTTGAATTTCTTCATTAGAATACCCCTTTAAATACGGCTGTAAATCCGAAGAATTGGGCTGTTTTCCGTCTAACGTATAAGCACCATCTGCTTGACTTGCTGCGATTGCTCCTCCCCATAAAAAATCCTTAGGGAAATGAGCATATTGATTTTTTCTCATTTTACTGCTCCTCCATTCATTCTTGGTCTTGTGCCAATACTTGCTTATCGTAAATCTTGAAAAAAGGGTAGTAGACGAGCCATGAAACCGTAAAGATGACTAGTACTAATAAAACTCCTGACAAAGAACGTGTCATAATCCAACTTTGGATAATTGTTGGAACATACCATAGTTGAAAGGGTTGGTACGGAGTTGGCACTAAACCTACACTTAGAGCAAACCAAACCAGCAACGGTCCTAACAGACCATTAATCCACATTGGAATCATCAAAACAGGATTAAACGTAATCGGCGCTCCAAACACAATCGGCTCGTTAATATTAAAAAGCGATGGAACAAGCGATGCTTTCCCAATCATCCGCAATCTAGCGGATTTGGATAGAAAAGCTAGCATCAAACATAAGGACAATGTTGTTCCCCCACCACCAATTAAAAATAAATTAGCTGCTTCACTCGTAAAAATAAACGTAGCAGCTTTTCCCGCTGCTACTGCACTTTGATTTTGCGAAATTGCTGGAAGCGTGATGGCGATTTGGACGGGATAAAGGACCCAACTGGAGATACCAAATGTGTATAAAAATGAAAATGCTAAAAAGTTAATAATCACAAATCCCCAAAATCCACTACCTAAAGCAATCAATGGATGGAATAACTGATTAATCGCCTCTGATAGATTGAGCTTCAACTGAAAAGTAAACAACCAACCAATTAGTAAAATCAATGTAATCGGAATTAATGTATTAAACCAAACTGCAACAAAATCTGGGATAGCAGAGTCTTCTCCAATCAATTTCCACCTTGAAAATAGATGCATGATACTTCCAACAAACACTCCGACAAACAGTGCGACAATCATCCCGCCTGTACCAAACATATTTAAATCAAAGGAGATTACTCCCTGGTTGCTAATACTTGGAAACACAACCAACAAAAAGAAGGCCACACCAGCCAATCCCGCTTGCTTTTCCACATCGCTATGTTTTTTTGTTTCATCACAGCTTGCGGAATCAAAAAAGCAAGAAAAATTGAGAATAAACCAAATGAAAACGTACTAATCACTGAAAGATCTGGAAACAGCTGCCAATAATCATGAACAATCGAAAAAATAGTAGCAAATGAACCGATAAAGACTAGTGGCATAGCCGTTAAAATTGATTCTTGAATCGCAACAACCCAACCTTTTTTAGCAATTTTATTAATTTTCGGCGAAAAATTATCGGTCATCCATAACAGAAACTTCTCCATCTTAACCCCCTCCAATCTTTTGATAAAGTTTGATCATTTCTTTTACCATATTTAGCTCCGACATAACCGTCATAAGCGTATCTTGGGCATGCCCAAATAAAGCCGAATACGGTATCATCACTCCTTCTGCTTCTTTTTGTAACGTACTAGTTTGAACGTTGTGCGCGGATACAATTTCCTGATTGGCCTCATGGAGAAACTGTTTAGCCGCCTCAAAATTCCCTTTTGACGCTTGTGTTAACGCTTGAAATACACGTTCACGTGCGTTCCCTGCATGCAAAATCACTTGCATCGATAATACGTTCAGAGCCTCTCTATCTACAGCTGTCATACGCTTTCCTCCTCTTCCAACCTTTTTTGAATAAATTCAATCAATCCCTGCCCATCTAAAGCCCCGTACACTCGTTGAGGAATCACATCAAAACTAATCCCTGCTCCTGCGCCTATTTCTTTTACCTCATCCAACATGTACTTTAAATGTGGCGCAATCAGCAATAAATCATACTCTGACAACGTTTTGGATAATTCTGCTTCACTGCGGGCTTTAATCTCATAATTTAATCCTTTCTTTTTAGCCGCTTTCCTAGCCGAAGCAGCCATAAATCCTGAAGATGCACCCGCACCACATACCAATAAAATTTTTTTGGTCATATTCTTTTCCTCCCTCTCTTTGTACACAATAAACATAACAAAAAAGAAAGCGGATACATTTATTTTTATTTCCTAGATATAGGAACACCTAATCAATCTTTAAATGTCTTGAATACTATATATTAACACTCTATGCTATTTTTTGCTTTAGAAACAATAATTAGAGATTTCAAAAGAATTAAAAGCGAAAAAAATTTCTTTTTCCGCTTTTAATTCTTTTGAAATTGTTATTTTTATCTATGCTAACTTTTCGTTCAGCTAAAAGTGATCCAAGTTTTCTTTTTGTTTTTCCAATACTGTCGTTAACTTTTTTCCAAACTGACCTTTGACGGCTTTTTCTAAAGTAGGTGAAGCGAGATTCAATGCATTTTTTGCCTCTTTTATCTCATCGTTCATTTTCCTCTTATCTTCTTGCTTTTTTAGATAAGACCTGACCATATTTATTTCACCTATTGCTTTGACCACCACTTTTTCTAAGTCTTTTTTCAACTCTTTTTGTAGTTTTTTAGCAATTTGCTCCATTGCTTATCTCCTTATTTTTGTCATTGTCTCCATGCACTTTTGTATTCCCTATCAGCATCATCTTGCCTTTGCCTGACTTGTTTTTTTTCAGCCTCTATCTTTTCATTGTACTCATATTCGAGTCGGCTTAGTTCCGTTTTAGCCCGATCTATTACTTCATATTCAGATGATGTCGAAGAATCGTAAGCGAAACGCTGAATAAAATCAAATGTTTCGTGTATCATCTGTTCCCCACTATGATTGGCAGCAATTAGAGAATCTTCTTCTTGTTCTAACTCAAGTCTCTTCTTAGTATAATTTTGAGTCAATTGGTCTTCATCTGTCATATTTTTCCTCCAATTACTTTAGTTGTTCCGCAAGTTCTTGGTCTCGTTTTAGTAACTCATGAATCTTATTCGTGATTTCTTGGGACAATTTTTCAAATTTTTCATCCATGGCTTTAGCCTGATCAATTTTACTTTGGAAATACTCTGTTGGATCCACTATAATCGATTGTTTTGTGAAACCAACCTCTGCTAAAACACTCATCATTTCACTCTCGGATAGTTCTTGGATGTGCTTCCTTGCTTCTTTTAGAGTATTGGTCCACCTTTGTTCCGCTGCCTGAATAGCAGTTTGTGCGGTCGTAATGACTTTTGCTAGAGCGCTTTGATAGGATTTTCTTGCAGTGTTTGTCGCCGTTAAAGCGAGTTGATTATCCAAATAGATTTTTTCATTACTTGACAAGCCGCCACCACTTTGAGTAAGTCGTTTTTCTAAGTCTGACAGAGTGCTTAACTGCAAGGCAAATGCACCCATTAAGTAATGTTGAGATTGTTTTAGGAGAGCTTTTTGGTTATAGTCATTATTTGGAATAAGTAGCTTTCCGTCTTTATCAAATTTCCAATTGCTCAAACTATGATAGTCTAACGGATTCTTGAACCCCATCTCCAGACTTATCATGATTTCAGCGCCTGTTCCGTTGCCATTTAAGCGGATAGCATCCCCTCGATTCCGATAATTCGTCAACATCCCTGGATGATTTTTAACCCATTTTTTGGCTTTTTCGGATAATATTCCATAAGGGTCAGCGCCGTTAAACCCAACATTTCGCCACTTATTTTCCGCCGCAGCCAACAAGGCTAAATACTCTCCTAACGAATGACCGGTTGTTGAAATTTCTGCATGAGGGTATAAGCGCTTGATCTCATCCGCAAATAAAAGTGCGGTCGTCGCTTGAGAGTCTGTGGTGACGACCTTTTTGGGGTCAAAACCACTCCCATTTCCTTGAACATCACTTGCTCTACTCCCGACAGGATTATTGTCCAAAGTGAGTTTCTCACTGCCCAAAGCAACTGTTTGAATATCTGTTTGAATATCTTTATTGTCATCCGAATTGGTCCCCGCATATGCGATGACAACTTTAGACATATCGACTTTTCCATCTTTATTGACAGGCGCAACGGCCATTGCTTGCATGCCGTTAGAGGTGTTGTCTTTCAGTTTGAGCACTCGATAATCGGATCCTTTAGCATCTATAACGGTATTTTGTTTTATATCAGGATTATACTTAGAATGCTTTGGATCTGTTGTGTACACAATATCACTTAAATATCGATGATCTTTATCAGGTATACTCAAATTATTTCCTCTATTCCATTTGAAAATTTAACATGCGTTTTATTTTTAGTTTTTCCGCGTTTCTGTATGCTTTTATCTTTTATTACAAACCCGTATACCTGTTTAGATTTTTTTTCAAAGTTGTACATGAATTTCAACGAGTTATTTTGAGTATCGGTCATGACTACATAAATTCCATAAGACCCGGTCACTTTATCATAAACAGATTTTTCAACTTTTACTTCCTTTATATTCTCAAATGTATTTTTCAATGCTTTTACCGACTGTCTTTCAACTTCAATTAACTCTTTCTTCGATTGCCCTTCTCTTTTATCCATATAAACCTTTCCTCCAATAAAACCTAATATAATCATTACTCCTAAAATAAGCCAAATCCATTTCTTCTTTTTCATGTTGACTCTACTCCTAACCAATCGTGAGTGGATGATTTTCTCCATTTATTCAATAGTAGCTTAAAAGAGACAATTATTCTGAATTTAGACTGGAACGATTTTACAACCAGATCCATCTATCGTTCATAATATTATCTTTTCATAAAATTATATTTATAATTCTATAATACTATATTATAAGTAGCTAGCAAACAAAAGATTTTAGTATTTTTTAGCAAATGTTGTTTTATTAAAATTTTTGTTTGAATATCTTTATTGTCATCCGAATTGGTCCTCGCATATGCGATGACAACTTTAGACATATCGACTTTGTCAGCTTTATTGACAGGCGTAACGGCCATTGCTTGCATGCCGTTAGAGGTGTTGTTTTTGACTTTCAATATTTCGAAATCGCTCCCGCCAAAATCATGTACAGCACCTTCAATCATTGCAGGGGAATAATTTTTATGTTTTGGGTCAGTCCAATAAACATATTCGCTTATTTTATTATATTTTTTATCTGATACACTCAAATTTCTTCCTCTTCCCCATTTGAATAAGTTACTTTCACACTACCTTTCGTGATCCCTTTTTCTTGAACCCCGCGATCTATTACACTGTAATCACTAAGTTCATTGTCATTTTTTATAAAACCGTAATCAAAAAAAACCGAATTTCCTTTGTCGTTAGTCATTACAATAACTAGACGATAAAAGCCTGTCATTTTATTAAATCCTATTCTTTCTACTCTCACCTCTGAAATATCTGTGAAAGTATTTTTCAATGCTTTTACCGACTGTCTTTCGACTTCAATTAACTCTTTTTTCGAATGTTCTGCTCTTTTATCCATATAAACTTTTCCTCCAATACCACCTAATATAATAATTACCCCTATAATAAGCCAAATCCATTTTTTCTTTTTCATGTTGACTCTACTCCTAACCAATCGTGAGTGGATGATTTTCTCCATTTATTCAATAGTAACTTAAAAGAGACAATTATTCTGAATGTAGACTGGAACGATTTTACACCGGATCCATCTTCAGTTCATAATATTTGCCTTTAATAAAATAATATTTATAATTCTATAATACTATATTATAAGTAGCTAGCAAACAAAAGATTTAGTATTTTTTGACAAATGTTTTTTTATTAAAATTTTTGTTTGAATATCTTTATTGTCATCCGAATTGGTTCCAGCACATGCGATGACAGCTTTAGACATATCGACTTTGCCAGCTTTATTGACAGGCGCAACGGCCATTGCTTGCATGCCGTTATCAAAGCTATCTTCTATTTTTAATATTTTATAACTATGCCCATCTATTTTTTGAATTGAACCTTCTGTTATTTCAGGCTCATATTTTTTATGTTTAAGATCTAGCCAATATACTGTATCACTCAGTTTATTGTATTCCTTGTCTGATATACTCATAAACTTTCGCTCTTTCCGTTCGAATAAGAAACTGTAATTGTTGTTGTTGTGACACCTTCTTTTTGAACTATTTCGTCTTTCACTCCATAGTTTTCTAATTTGGTTTCACCTTTTACATAAATAATATTAAATTTTGTTGTTTGTTGTTGCTGATTTTCCATAGAAACAATAAACATATAAGAACCTGTATTATTATTTTTCCCTTTATTTTCAATGAATTTCAAAGATTTCACATTTGCAAAAGTATTCTTTAAAGCTTTTGCACATTGCATTTCAACAGAAATTATATCCGTAGTTTTCTTTTTTTCTCTAGTCAAGTAAATTCCTCCTCCAATACAACTTAATAGAACAACTATTCCTAAAATAGGCCAAACCCAATTTTTATTTTTCATATTGACTCTACTCCTAACCAATTTTGAGTGGATGATTTTTTTCGATAATCTTTTGAAAGAACCACTTATGCTACATTTAGACTGGAACGACTTTACAACCAGATTTATCTATCATTCATAATATAACCCTTTAATAAAATTATATTTATAATTCTATATTATAAGTAGCTAGCAAAACAAAAGATTTAGTATTTTTTAGCAAATGTTTTTTTATTAAAATTTTTGTTTAAATATCTTTATTGTCATCCGAATTAGTCCCAGCATAAGCAATCATAACTTCAGACATATCGACTTTACCATCTTTATTGACAGGGGCAACAGCCATTGCTTGCATGCCGTTAGAGGTGTTGTTTTTGACTTTCAATATTTCGAAATCGCTCCCGCCAAAATCATGTACAGCATCGTCAACCATTGTAGGAGCATAATTTTTATGTCTTAAGTCAGTCCAATAAACTTTATCACTCAAATTTTTGTAATTTCTTTCAGAAATAGTCAAAGTTCTTCCTCCGTCCTATCAGAGTAGATTACATTGACTTTATTTTTTGTGATTCCTTTCTTTTGGATTTTCCTATTCACGATACCGTAGTCTTCGAGTTCTCTACGATTCTTTATAAATCCATAATCGAATAAAACAGAGTCATTACTATTATTTTTCATAGTTACTACTAAACTATAGGAACCGGTCATTTTGTTAAATCCTATTCTTTCTACTTTCACCTCTGAAATATCTGCGAAAGTATTTTTCAATGCGTTTACCGACTGCCTTTCAACTTCAATTGACTCTTTCTTGGAATGTTCTGCTCTTTTATCCATATAAACCTTTCCTCCAATAAAACCTAATATGATAATTACTCCTAAAATAAGCCAAATCCATTTCTTCTTTTTCATGTTGACTCTACTCCTAACATATTATAATGACAGTATCTAGCAAAAAAAAATTTAGTATTTTTTAGCAAATGTTTTTTTATTAAAATTTTTGTTTGAATATCTTTATTGTCATCCGAATTAGTCCCCGCATAAGTGATGACAACTTTAGACATATCGACTTTGTCAGCTTTATTGACAGGCGCAACGGCCATTGCTTGCATGCCGTTAGAGGTGTTGTCTTCAACTTTTAAGACTTGGTAGTTAACTCCACCGTATTCTTTTATTGCCCCTTCTTTGAGCGTTTTATCGTATCTAGGATGTAGTTTTTCTGCTTTATAGATATCATCACTTAGTTGTCTATATTGTTTATCTGTTGTCAAATTATCTCCTCATCTCCGTTAGAAAAAATTACAGTAATTTTGGCTTGAGTTATTCCTTTTTTTTGAATTTCTCTATCTTCTATTCCTATACCATCGTTTTCTCCAGTTTTTTTCCAGAAAGTGTAAGTAAAGTATACCGACTGATTTTTGTTATTTTTCATAGTAACAAACATCCCATAAGAGCCAGTTATTTTATCATAAACAGATTTTTCAACTTTTACTTCCTTTATATTCTCAAATGTATTTTTCAATGCGTTTACCGACTGCCTTTCAACTTCAATTGACTCTTTCTTGGAATGTTCTGCTCTTTTATCCATATAAATTTCCTCCAATAAAACCTAATATGATAATTACTCCTAAAATAAGCCAAATCCATTTCTTCTTTTTCATGTTGACTCTACTCCTAACATATTATAATGACAGTATCTAGCAAAAAAAAATTTAGTATTTTTTAGCAAATGTTTTTTTATTAAAATTTTTGTTTGAATATCTTTATTGTCATCCAAATTGGTTCCAGCATAAGTGATGACAACTTTAGACATGTCGACTTTGCCAGCTTTATTGACAGGCACAACGGCCATTGCTTGCATGCCGTTTGTTTTTGAATTTTCTTGTATTTTTAATATTTTAAGTTTATTATTTACATCAATAATAATAGTACCTTCTTTTAAGTCTGGAGAATACTTTTTTTTATCGTTAGGATCTAACCAATACACAATATCACTTAATTTGTTATAACTTTTATCCGTTATACTCAAATTTCTCCCTCTTCCCCATTCGAATAAATAACTTTAATTTTATCAGTTGTTTTGCCTTCTTTTTGCACTTCTATATTTGATAATACATAAGTATCTATCTCACTATTATCTTTCACAAAACCATAAGAAAAAATAGCTGATTTTCCTTCTATATTTATCATAGTTACTAACATTCTATATGACCCTGTCATGCTGTTATATCCAATTTTTTGAATATTTACTTCCTTTATATTCTCAAATGTATTTTTCAATGCTTTTACCGACTGTCTTTCAACTTCAATTAACTCTTTCTTCGATTGCCCTTCTCTTTTATCCATATAAACCTTTCCTCCAATAAAACCTAATATAATCATTACCCCTAAAATAAGCCAAATCCATTTTTTCTTCTTCATGTTGACTCTACTCCTAACCAATTTTGAGTGGCTGATTTTTTCGATAGTCTTTGAAAGAACCACTTTATAACCTTAACCATCTTGCATTCGCATTTTTATCTGTTCAAAAAAGAAGCCTATCTTATTTAGTTAATTTTATATGAAAAACAACAAGTAAACAAATACTTCATACGTTTTCTTACCTGCCATTTATTTTTTTGAGCTATTAAAAGAAAACTCAGAGCTTGCTCCTGTGATGAATTCCGTGATTTTTAAATCAAAAAATAAAATCCTTTTTTAAGCAATCGTTTGTGTTTTGGAAAAGTGAACTACAAACCACGCTGTCCACAAACAACTAAAAAAACATCCGCAATAGGCAGATGCTTTAATTATTCAGTTTATTTTTTCACGATTCACTGGTTTTTATCGTACATTCTGTTGCTAAATACTGCGGAATTTCTGCCACAAATTTTTGTAAATGCATGGTCCTATTATGTCGATTGAGCGCCGCTTGATCTGCCCAGTTTTCTACAATCAGAAATTGATTTTCTTCATGAACACTTGCATAGTGCGCATAAAACAAACAGCCTTGCTCTTGTTTTGAAGCATGTACCAAACTTTTTACAAACTGCAAATAGCTCTCCTTTTTTTCTGGCAATACATCTAAGTAAACATTGAGTGTTATCATTTTTATCCCTCTTTCTATACTAATACCAAAATCATTCGCCTCTTGGAGCTTTTGTTAAAGATTAATTATAGTATAATAAATCATTTGGAAACATTTATTATACTACTAACAAAATTTTTAAAGACATAAGAAAATGCTCTGCTGCCATTCAAATCGCTCACACAGGACTAAATTTTGAACAAGTCCTATATTTATTCTAGCACAGCGGGAAATAAGCAGAGTGAGTCTTCCTAGCATCCTCGCTTATCCATGTTCTTTGATTCTTTTGCCTTTTCTTAGTATAATGAAGAGGATTTTAGAGTCTAACTGAACGTTATAGAGTGGAGAATATCGAATGATACCTAATTTTTGGGCAGAGTTACCCAAGCCTTTTTTTATTTTAGCACCAATGGAAGATGTCACAGATGTGGTTTTTCGTCACGTGATTAAGGAAGCCGCTTCCCCTGATGTTTTCTTTACTGAATTTACGAATTCTGACAGTTTTTGCCATCCTGATGGAAAAGAAAGCGTACAAGGTCGGTTAGTTTTTACCGCTGATGAGCAGCCAATCGTCGCCCATATATGGGGGGATAATCCTGCCTTTTTTAAAGAGATGAGTCTAGGATTAGCCGAAATGGGCTTTAAAGGACTTGATATTAATATGGGCTGTCCTGTGCCCAATGTAGCAGGTCGTGGAAAAGGCAGTGGCTTAATCTTGCGCCCTGATGTGGCAGCGGAATTGATTGAAGCAGCCAAGGCTGGTGGATTACCTGTGAGTGTAAAGACGCGGATTGGGTACGAAGAGCAAGCAGAATTGGAAGAGTGGATTACACATTTGTTGCGGCAAAATATTGCCAACCTTTCTGTCCACTTGCGCACACGAAAAGAAATGAGCAAGGTTGATGCTCACTGGGATTTGATTCCACAAATTACGGCCATTCGTGACCGCATCGCTCCGCAAACACTGATCACGATTAACGGAGACATTCCCAACCGACAAGTAGGCCTGCAACTGGCTGAACAATACGGTGTTGACGGAATCATGATTGGGCGTGGTATTTTTAAAAATCCTTTTGCCTTTGAAAAAGCTGCCAAAGACCATTCTCCTAAAGAACTGCTAGGACTTTTGGCGCTCCAGCTTGACTTACAAGACCAGTACGCCAAGCTTGTTCCTCGTTCAATCGTCGGCTTGCACCGTTTCTTTAAGATTTATGTTAAGGGATTTCCTGGAGCTAGTGACTTACGCGTAAAATTGATGGGAACGAAATCCACGGCTGAAGTCCGTGAAATTTTGCGCGACTTTTATCAGCATGAGCCTAATGAAGAATAAAAAAAGGGTGTCAATCAAAAATTGACATCCTTTTTTTACTTACAGATCTGAAACGATTTAGTAAGCGCGACAACTATAAGCAATGGGTTCTGCGTAGTCAAAACGTTTTTTAAAGTCTTTTGTTTTAGCGTACATACTATAAAATTTTTTATTTTTTACTGATTAGCCCTACCCAATCCGGGCAAAGATTTGTCACCTGAATGCTACGATTCTTTTCTGATTTTTCTATCCATCCTTGTTCTAAAAAATGGCTGCATATGTTTTTTCCTAGTGAACCAGCCAGATGAAAGGTCCGTTCACTCCAATCCATACAAAGTTTTCCGACCAGACCTTCTGTGCGTCTCATTCCAATTCCTGCAAAAAATTTCTTACCACAATCTGTTACAATAACCTCGTATCCTTTTTTTTCAACATAACTATTTTCGATTAAAAATTCAAACAAGCTTACACCAAATTTTCCTGCCAAATGAGTATAACAGGTTCGGGCATCGCTTAATTCTACATATTCTTGTTTTTGATTGTATGACTGAATTGTTTTGGGTGCTGAAACATTCATTAGCGACTCAAGTATTGTCGCAATAGATTCATCCACTAAACCGTAATAGACATTTTTCCCCTGTTTATAGGTCTCAATCCACCCTGCGTCCGTTAGTTTTTTCAAGTGATAGGATGTGGTACTAAGAGAAACATGACCTTTTTTTGACAGTTCTGTCACCGTGTAATAACGATGATCCAACAACACCGTTAATAGTTCAATTCTAGTTGGATCACTAATAAGTTTTAACGTTTCGGTAAGATTCGGTACACCGTCCATAGCTTTCATCCTTTTTTTACACTTTGACTGTCATCAAAGTATTTTTGTGATAATTTGGACTTATTATAACAGAATGGAGATGTGAATAATATGACAATCAGTCCACAACAACAAAAAAGAGCCGCAACTTTTCAAGCAATGCACACACAAAAAGAGCTTTTCATTCTACCCAATATTTGGAATGCTGGAGGTGCAAGAGCGGTTGAAAAATCCGGATTTAACGCACTGGCAACAACAAGTGCAGGCATCGCTTTTGCAAATGGCTATCCAGATGGAGAATCGTTCCCTTTTGAGCAGTTGATTGCAAGTGTCCAACAGATTACTAGTCGGATCACCATTCCCTTATCTGTCGACTTTGAGCGCGGTTATAGTGAAAATCCTCAGAAAATACAGGAAAACACGAGACAATTACTTTATGCAGGCGCTGTGGGGCTAAACCTAGAAGATGGACTGCCAGATAAAAAAATTTCTGAGTCTCACTCCATGCAAGAAAAACTGGCTGCTTTGACACCACTCAAAAAAGAGTTGAATCTTGATTTCCTAATTAATGCAAGAATAGATACATACTGGAATCAAATAGGCACACCCTCTTCACGATTAGCCGAAACAATTACTCGAGCCAATCATTATATTTCTTGGGGTGCCGATTGTGTGTTTGTTCCGGGAAATATTCCACTTAATGAATTAGAAGTTTTGCTAAAAGAAGTTGAAAAACCTATTAACATTTTGCTAAATAATGAATTAAAAAATATCCCTAATCTCCAAAAAATTGGCGTCAAAAGAGTCAGCTTGGGGTCCGCATTAAGTCGAAACAGTATCCATAATTTTTTCCATCAAATGAAAGAGATAAAAGCAGGGCATTTCGATTCATTATTGGATGACTCACTTCCATATGAGTCCGTCAATCAATTCTTTATAGATTAAGAAGCATTATTGCTGAAATTTGTTAAAAATTATCATTTCTATATCATGCAGACTTTTCTGAAAGCAAATAGTTTAAGTTTCACACACTCCATGTCGTAAGCGAATGGCTATTTTTTGACACGGATTCTTTTCAATAGTAATATGGCGTTAATAGAAATTTTTAGTGATAATTTAGGCAGAAAGAAGGAATACACTTGGTAAAAAAAGTCGCGTTAATCGGTGATCGTAAAGAAAAAATAAATCACGCCAATATTGAAAAATGTTTTGCATGGGCGCAAAAAAATCAACTTGACATCCGCTATGAGTGGCTGTCTACAAACAAGCTCTGCCTGAATCACATAGAGTCTTTTGATGGCGTATGGCTCACTCCTGGTGGTCCATATCAAAATGACGAAGCAGTCCTTGCTTTAATCTCACACATGAGACAAAGAGAAACGCGCCCCTTTTTAGCAAATTGTAGCGGATTCCAATATTCTTTAATGGAGTATTTAAGGAATGCTTGTGGCGTTCAGGACGCGACTACAGAAGAGCTTGATCCCCTTTCCCCTCATTGTGTGATTAGTAAATTGTCTTGTTCTCTTTCAGGCAACCTGGCACAAGCATTGCATCTACCAGAAGACTCAATTTTGAAAAGTATTTATGGTACATCCGATATAAAAGCACGATACAACTGTAATTTTTCTTTAAACCCACTATATCAATCGTATTTTAAAGCATCTGCAGACTGGAAAGTTGCAGCCACGCATTGTGATGAAATCCGAGCATTAGAACTGACCAACAAAAGATTTTATCTCATTACACTTTTTCAACCTGCAATGGATTGGGCCGATTACGATGACTTAAATCCTATTGTTGCCTCTTTTTTCCACGCACTCTAGCTAGATGAAAGCCTTATTCACAAAAAAATCATCCCTGTTGAACTCCGACATATCAGAAGAAGTTCATAGAAATTTCTCTTCAAACTTTAAGAATTTCAACCGATTGCTGGAGGCCCCTTCAGCTCATTTTTTATTTAAATAGTTCGCTCCTAAAACATACTTTTGGACGCTGCACCATCAGTATTGATAAAAAATATGACGCTTTTCCCATCCTCTTGCTTTCTCACTATTTATTCCGTTTGCCAATTAGTAAGTCTCAAAACATTTTCTTGGCTTCTATGTTTCTGGTCGAACCCGCTTACAATATAACACTATCTTTTTAATTTAACGTAAACCCTTGTAGGGCGCGATTCTTTTTGTGTTTTTAAAGCAAGCAACTCAATCTAGTCGACTTTTCACTTGTTTCATTCGACATTTTGAATGTACGCTCTACAGCTGATAAAAGGCGCCACAAAGAATGCTCAAAACCGGCTGTACTTTTTGTAGTTGAAAGAAAAATATGGGCTAAAAAGCCCCTTAAAACCTTTCTCAAAGCACTCTAAAAAAAGGGAGAGAAAAAAGGGGTTAACACTTGCTATATAAGAGTTTTGAGGTAATAATATTGAGAAGATACTTCTTAAAAAATTACCTTGGCACAATTAGGAGGAAAATAAATGCTAAAAAAAATAGTCAAAGCCAAACCTTTAGAAAAAAGGGGCGAATACCCTTTCAATTTAGCCTGGCTCCATCAGACAGATGAACTAGCGTTTAAAAAGCCGCTCACTTTTCTTGTTGGTGATAATGGTGTCGGAAAATCAACACTGCTTCAAGCAATTGCGATTCAAAATCAGCTCCCCCAACTAACAAACGAACGATACGAAGAGGATCCCGAGTATCAGACTATTGCCAAACTAGCAACATATTTGAAATCCCATTGGGACATCAAATCCAAGCAAGGGTTTTTCTTTCGAGCCGATGACTTTATCAGCTTTATCAGGAAGAACAGACGACTTCGAAAAGAATTAGAAAATGAATTAGATTTACTCGATGAAAAAGGAGTGCCAAAACTGGCATTTGAAAGACAGCCCTATCAAAATTCTTTAACAGCACTAAAACTCAGCTATCCAAAAGAACTCCACCAGCTCTCACATGGTCAATCGTTTTTGTCGCTATTCAAAAGCAGGTTGTCTCCCAATAGTTTGTATTTATTAGATGAACCTGAAACCCCACTAAGTCCACAAAATCAACTAACCTTGTTGTACATGATTGACGAACAAATTAAGCAAGGCTCGCAATTTATTATTGCCTCTCATTCTCCCGTATTGACAGCCTACCCAGATGCGGATATCTATGCGATTAATCCCGATGAAATCAGGCAAATAGCGTATGAAGAAATTGAAAATGTTGAATTTATGAAAAACTTTATGGCCGACCCCAAACGATTTATGCATTATACATTCAACCAGTAAACTCATCCCTTGTCCTTATCCTTGTTCATCGGTTGACTCAATGGTTATTCATGCACTCGCCACTGAACAAAAGTCTATAACACAACTATCTCACACTCTAGTTCTTTTTTATTGTTTTATTACCCAAATTTTTTTAAATGACTATCCGCCCAATAAACAAATACGCATCTCGCAGGATCCCCCTCACAACTAAAAAATATTCAAGCTACCATTGGAAAAAACTGTCTGAAATTACAAAAGCCACCGTCCACATACTTGGACGGTGGCTTGAGACGCTTTAAATCAGGTTTGGAAATATTCAGTTAAATATCAAAGAAGCTTTTTTGAGATTTTGAATAATCGCTTATTGCTGTCTAATACACAATGGCGCTTTTCTTCAATAAATCTCTGATTATTGGCGAAACCTTATTATTTTAATGCATGAAAACGTTCAATTTAATAATTTGGATAAATGATTCGCATATTTTTCCATGCCAGATATCTTTATAACGTCCAAAATGCTCTCTAATTGACCAGATTCGACTTTCTCGCCATTTTTTTTCAAAATTAATAAATAAAAAAATTTATTAATCATTTTCAGAAAAAAGTTCTCTGGATTGGTAGATTCTTGCTCTATTATTTCACAATATTTTAAAGCTACATTGCTTAAATTATTTTTAAAACAGATTATGACAAAATTGACTAATATAACCATTATAAATTTTTTTTCTTGAAATGAATAGGCGTCTATACCTTTTTCTAATATTGATTTGATCATCATTAAATTACTATCAATATCGTATAATGCTATTATTTGGCTATATAATGATAATTTTTGATAATTCCATGATAATAATTCAAATAACTGTGTTTGGAGTACTCTTTTTGTTTCAGCTTGTAAGTTTTGTACATCATTAGAAAGAATTGAAGTTAATAATTGTAGCAGTGACTCTAAAAGTTTTTTGTCCGTTTTGCTATACGCTAGATTCACATTGGTTACTTTTAATAAATTCTGGAGTCCATCAGTATCATTTTTATAGAAGTAATCACTTATTTCTGAAACCACCGAATGGATAGATTTTTCATTTGAGATTTGCTGGAAAAAATAATTTATATCAATATTATTTTTTTCTAATAGTTCCACTAATACTTCTACTGTAACACTATGTAAATTTCTTTCTATTTTTGAGTAATAGGAAACTGTCACTATATCGTGACAAAATTCTTTTTGTGTCTTACCTTTTTTTATTCTTTCTATTCGTAGTAAATATCCAACATCCTTATATGGTTATCCTCTCAAGCTCAATTAGTAATATATGACATTATATCATTTTATTATTCGTATTAACTATACTGAATGAAGTAATAATAAAATAATCTATTGTTTGATATATTAATAAAGGAGAACATTATGAGAAAAATCGTAAAAATATTTTGGAAAGAACATCTAATTACTCTGCTATTCATGTTAGGATCTGGGATTAGCACAACTATAGTCAGCTTTGTCAACGCTTCGATTTTAAATTCATTGATTAAATTCAATTTGCATTCATTTTTAATCAGCATTTCAAAATTAATTGTAGTTTACATGTTTTTTTTACTATTTACTTACCTTAAAATACTACAATCTAGAAAAACCTCACAAAAAATGGCAAAATTCTTAAGGGATAAAATAATTGATGAGGTTTCAAATTTTTCACCTAGAGAATTTAAAAAGAGTAAGGTAGGGGATTATACTTCATGGTTAAGTAACGATATAAATCAAATTGAAGATCAAGGATTTACTGTTTTTTTTGAACTACTCTCCAATATAATTAATTTATCATTAGCCCTAATTTCATTGTTATATATCCATTGGTCATTGTTTATAGTGACTATTATAGAAATAGTTATTATTATTCAGTTACCTAGATTATTTAAGAAAAAAATGGCCGAATCTACTAAGGAAATTACAAAAGCTAATGAAGGAGCTCTTTCTAAGACCACAAACTTATTATCAGGATTTTCGACTTTTTATATTTTTAAAAATTTAATGTACCTCAGTTCAAAATTAAAACATGAATTTTTAAAAATTGAACAAACAAAAAATAAACAAACCCAATTTTTAGCAAAAATTGCAATTATTGGTGGATTAGGAAATGTTATTGGTCAAATAATATCGTATAGCCTAACAGGTTATTTAGTTCTATTGAATCTGTTATCTGCAGGCATACTAGCTACAACTGCCTCATTATCTGCTAATGTATTTAATACGGTTGGGAATCTTAGTCAATATATTGCAATTATCAAAAGTGTTGAACCGTTGTTTGATAAGATAGATATATCTTTAGAAAAAACTAGAATAAAAAATAGTCAGTTGAACAAAATACAAAAAGGAATTGAATTAAGAAACCTGACATTTGGTTATGATAACATGCAACCTATTATAAAAAATATGAATTATACATTTGAATTAGGGGAAAAATACGCACTATCAGGCGAGAGTGGTTCAGGTAAGTCTACTATTTTAAATTTAATCATAAAGGACTTACAACCTACTGATGGAAAAGTGTTGTTGAATGGCTTAAACATCAAAAATTTATCTTCTCAAGAAGTACTTTCAAGTATTACATACATTGAACAAACACCTTATATTTTTAATAACACAGTAAGAGAGAATATTTCTTTAGGCGATCCTATAGAAGACGAAAAAATAAAAAAAGTTTTAAAATCTGTTGGTTTAAAAAAACTTTCAGAACAATTAGATACTGTTATTACAGAAAATGGTGGGAATTTTTCTGGAGGACAAAAACAACGATTAGCATTGGCCCGAGGTCTTGTGAGAAACAAAAACATCATACTTTTAGACGAAATCACATCAAGTTTAGATGTAAAAACTGCTGTATCTATCGAAAAATTTATTTTGAGCATTCCCAATATTACAGTCATCATGATTTCTCATCATATAAGTGAAGAGATTAAACAACATTTAGATGGTATATTAAAACTAGAAAAAAAGTAACCCACTATTTAAAAATCCGTGGACTATCTATTTTTTTAATCCAACATTTCCCTAATTATATTTTTGCATATTCAGCATAAAAAGCATACTCATTATTGGCTTGCACCGTTAGTTTGGCATCATAGACACCATTAATACCTAAAACTATTAAATTCATTTAAACCTGTCTTCCATAACAAAATCTAGAGAATTAAGTATATCGAGCTTTGGGTAAAAGCAATTTCATTGATTAACATTGCTTTTTATCATCTCTTTTACCCAGTTACTGATTTCTACATTCTCCTGACATACAAACTCTTGACCTCTAAAAGCAGATTGAAAATAATCAGTTTTCCAAGAGTTTTCATTGTGGTAAGTTATTGTTTTATTCTGGAATATATCCGGTAAATCCCACTTACTTCTTGACATACCATTTTTAGTTAACACCAGCGAATCATCATATTTTTCAAATACTCCGTACCCTTTAATTTTATTATCTATTGTTAAATTTTCAGTTCCTATATAAATACAATTATTGGCATTATCTCTCTTATTATTATTCATATGAGGGTGATACTCCAGCCAATCAGGAATTGGATCGTTTTTAGTATAAATCTTTCTTTCAACTTCCAGCCATCCATAAATCATATGGAAACCATCACCTTTACAATATTTCAGTTGTCCCTCTTTATCAAAGTAAGTCCTATTAAACCAACCAAAAAATAAGAATATATCTCCTTTTGAAACGTGTGCATTTGTTAAAACTGTTTGAGCTGCTCCAATTTGTCCAAAACTACCTCTCCAACTCTCAGATCGTAGATATGCATCCACATTTATATCAGGATCTAAATGGCACTTTATTTCTTTAGAGAACATTTTTTTATTCTTCCCATAGTGAATGTTTTTGCTTACTTTAGCTATAAGTTCCGCTAAACTTTCTTTACTTTCTTTACAATAATAAACATCATCATAAGTAATTTTTTCATCATCATCTCCCGGAATAGGAATACTTACGATTTTATTATTGGGTAAAATTATACTAGGCAGTCCCCCAGCCGCAGAATCTGTACCTTTTCTACTTAAAATAAGTTTCATTATACCTTCACCCCTTCACTTCATCTATATAATATATTCAGGATTATTTCCATTTGTAGTACTAGTATAACACGCGTGGCACCCATAGCTACCCGTACAGTAAGCGCTATGTTTACAGCTTTCCCTTCCATCAGATTTTCGTGTGAAAATTGACTATTCTTTATTCATCGTTTGAATTTTTTTATCACTAAAAAATAACTCCATAATTGAACCGCCTTTGCCTTTAATACTGTCATAAGACTTTCGACTAACATCTACACTGATACAAAGCTGTTTAAGATAAGGAATTTTGTGGAAAGTTTGAAAAACATCTTGCTGAAGAATAAAAAATAAAATTGTAGAAAAACTATTTTATAGTTTATGTCTTTATAATCAAGATTTAAACCCTAAAATTTGTCACCAAATTGGGGCCCCCGTGCTAAAAAAAGACACCCTCCAACGAATTGGAAAGTGTCTTGACATTATTCATTGACAGGTACTCGATTTCTGAAGAAATCTCCGTCCCATACTGTATTCGTAATGACTACAGCAATTAATTATTGAGAACTTATCGTTGGACAAATATTCCCATTTTTATCCTTTACTACCCCCACCTCCGAGTCCAGAAGAATAGGGTTCGCAATATCCTAAAGTGAAGCTAATGGCAATACTTGCATCAACTACATTACCACCGGTTTTGAAGACTTTATACCCAGTTTCATTAGCAAACTAATGTTAACTGCTAACTAAATTTCTTATTATACTATTCCTTAATATACTCGGAAGCAATTGGGAAGTTTTGTTTGCAATATTCATAAACAATTTTCGCGTAGTCTTGAATTTCTTTTTGTGCATCATGCTCAATTCGCTGATTAATAAAGTGCATCACAGATTGTAATGAAGCCGTCCAATACCATCTCACATATAAGCCATAGGCTGGAAGAAATAATCTAGCTTGCTCTGGGGCAACACCATTTTCAATCGCATTATCATATAAGGCTAAGCCCTGATTAACATAACCTGTTAATTCATCGGTCAATCTTTCCCCAGTCTGATAGTCAAAATAATCTCCGCTTCCTTGTTTAGAATTTTCTGGTTTTTGTCTCCAGCAATCCGGTTTTGGGATATAGAAAGTTGGTTTTTCTGTTACGTATCTTCTGCTAGACTCATTCCATCCTTCTAAAGAATCCCCTGTTCCTTCTTGATGAGAAGATCCGACAATATACTTCCACCATTGTCTTGCAACCATCAAAGGCGCATAAATTTCAAATTGAAGCATTGCATGACGAAAGGGAGAGGTATGATCATTACTAGCTAGAAATCGAATTAATCGCTCATCCTTTTCTGATAACTCAAAAGACTCTTTTGCATAAGAAACTCTAGCCGCATTGACAATAGTCAAATCACTGCCCATAACGTCTACAAGTCTTACATAACCATACTCATTAATCATTTTCTTTTCATCCTTTTTCATACTATTCCTCCCGATGGCTTACTCTTTTCTAATTCTATCATGAGAAAGTGACCTAATTCTACACTTGTTCTTAAGTTATCATGTCAAAAAGAGCAGATCATGGAGGTGGTATCTAAAAAAAGTAAGGCGGATAAACGTGAAAAACTTTAGCCTACTGGTTCTTTTAGTAAATCTCTAGTAGAAAATCTAAGTCCAATTTTGTCTAGTTTAAATTGATCTCTCGAATGGTCTGCTGTTCTCCAGCCAGCATTATCTATTCCAATACTTAAAAATGGTATTTTTTTGACCACCAGTTAATAAACCACTTGTTACAATATCTGATGTATCATAAAATAATAATCTATTTTTGAAAAATTATGACCAAAATATTTCATTCTAATTTTCTCGGCATAAGCTATGGTTATATTGCTGGTTATTACAGATTCTGGGCATCCAGGCACTTCTTTTAATTGTTTAACCGGATTTCCTCTGTATTTTTTCTAATTTCTCCTACTACAATCAACTAATTTGTAATAATTATGATTTTTTATGATATTCATAGTTACTCTCCTATTTAAGTTGATAGATATTAAAAGACTGTTTAGGCTTTAAAAATTGGAAACTCTTTTTCAAAGAAAACCCTGCTTTTTCCATTATCAGTTGTATCTCATTTTCTGCTGTACAATGCCCGGTTCTTCCTTCGACAAATTTGGTATTTGGCAAAAATTCTACGATGACCACAATTCCTTGCTGTGTCAGGTTCTTGCTTAAATTTGAAAAATATTTTATTGGTCTCTGAATATCATGAAAAACATTTCTTAAGAAAAATAAGTCTATCTCCTGTTTCTTAAAGGGCAGATCGTCCTGATTCGGTGTGATTAAGATAGGAAAAATATTTGGAATGTTCTTTTTACGTGATTGTTTTTTTACAAATTCCAGATGTCTTTCATCCACATCCAAAGCAAAAACTTCACTAAATTTATTCATTTGTGCAAATTGAAAAGAATAAAATCCGCCTCCACAGCCGATATCTACAATTTTTTTTCTACCATAAACATCTATTTTTTCAAGAACACTTTCTCCAGTTGCTTCTGCTTGTTTATTAAGATAATGCAATAATATATCGTAAGTAACTCCCATAAATCTCCTTTCCAAAATATAGCTTTTTATAAAAACTATATATTTATCAACAAAATAAAGTTGACATTCGTACAATAATAAAACATTAAATCGATTGATTCCTTATTAACTTTTGACCATTTCCGTATCAACTAAAGTATCTTGAAAGTTTTCTGGTAATTTCTGTACTAATTCATTTAATCCCATAATCACGTCTTTATAAGTAAAGTACCCTGTTCTAAGAAATTCTTCTATTTCATTAGTCCTTCTTCATATTTTGGCAGATTTTTACCTATATAAATCTCGGGAGGAGTTACATTTTCATCTACTAATTTCCAAAACTGAGTTCCCCATTTCTGAACATTCTTAGACTCTCCACATTGGATTCGTATCATTATTTCAATTTCATCTAATCCTATATTATTAAGCTCTTGTCTCATTTTTCTCATAACTAACAAACAGTCTTGTTTGTTGTTGTAAAAATAAGTCAATATGATCATCCTATACATTATTTGGATTTTTTTTCCATGCTTCAATAAACTCTATAATATTTTTCATTTACATTCTCCTATTTCTGAAGAAATCTCCATCCCATATTGTATTCGTAAGCGAATAAATTCGCAACGACTCCCGCAATTAACGTTTTGAAAAAAACTGTGAAGCTTTACGAGCTTTTTTAAGACCTGGTTTGCTATGCCAAACCTTGAATAGATTTCAAAATGCTTTAAAATCAATATTTTATGCTAGTATTTAAGAAGAAAAACTTCATTAAATTGGATTAAATTTTAAAAATCGTTACCAAAATCTGTAACCAAATAAGACTTGCACGTCAGAAGACACTATTATTAAAATCCAATGTATTCCTATCAAAAATTTTATCCTGTGATTTCTTCTTCAAAATGATTGGTTATCTCAATAGACATATTTTTATTTTCCAATTTGTTGAGACTCATTTAAAACTTTCGGAGCTTTATCAGCCCCAAAATAAAAAATTAATATTGCACTATTGTGTATACGTTAAATGGGATTTTTTCTTCTTTCATTAATTGGATGTATTTTCCAAAAGGAACACTCCTTGTATTACTTCAGCATCTCCACTTTGATATCTCGGGTGTATAATAAGTGTTTTTACTGGAGATAGTTCTATCATCTCTTCCAATAATGTCTCTAAATCATGTTGATACTTTTTTTCACAATTAATGGCGTAAAATCTTCACGGTCCTCTTCAGTTAACCATGGTGTTGGTACAGGTAACGGTTTATCAAAGTCTGCATCAATAACACCGAAAAGCCACCACTCCATCTCACTATCTTCTAATTCACCTAATGTATACCATTTTCCTTTTAAGCTATCCTGAAATCTATTTAGGTCATTTTTTACTAAATGTTCACTATTCCCTATTTTTTTCACCCTTTCAGCATATTCTCCTGGGGTTCTTCATAGTGTTTTCTAGCAAAAATTTCATCTACTAACTGATATTTTTGCTTTTCTGCTTGATTTACTACTAATACATCTATTGAAAATGACATGTTATCTCTCCTTGTCTATGGTAATAAATACCAATCTAATTTCAAATTAGTTACAAGTTCTACTTTCAATTCATGATATCCTCAATAATTCCACAAATTATTAAACTAATTTAATATAAGAATAATACTTACCCAATGTATCTTCAAAATATGATTTGTTTTTTCTTTTTATAGTCACTGTAGATAAAAACTGTTTAATTTCTTTATCTGCTTCTCCAAGAAACTCATCCATATCAAATGAGTATACATTGTATTGACTGTCATCATAATAAGATATTTCGCCACAATCATTAGGTGATAAACCCATATAAAATTCTGGAGTTTTCGTTCCTCTTAAGTGAAAATGATGATTCTCAAAGTAATCAGATAGATAGTCTTCATAATCAAATTGTTCTTGTAAATCTGAAAAATCATCCATTTTATCGAATAATAAATCTCTAGATTCTGCTATCGAATTTGTAAATGGAAAAGGAAATGATTCTACTTTTAAATATTCCTTTTTCTCTGCAAACCATTCTATGAAACTTGATACATCCCACTCTAAACTAAGTAAGGATACGTCGCCATAGTGCAGAGTAAATTCTCCCCATAGTTCTAACAAGGCTGATGATTCATCTTTATATGGATTATCCTTTATCTTTAGTTTTATTCTCAAATTTTCCATAACTATTTCCCTCTTCTCAATTTATTATATTGAGAATTACTGATTTTTCCTTCTTTCAACCAATTTCTCAACACATCAGCTCCACCTTTTTTATCAGTCAATTCTGTCCCTTTTATTTTATATCCATGCCATCCACCTGCTCCATCAGGCTGAAATTCATAGATTTGACCATTTTTTAATCCATATTTTTGATTTCCAACTTGTTTGGATTCATTTAGAACTTTTTGAGCTTCATCAGATCCCAAGTCCATTTCAGATCCCCATCCACCTTTGCCTTCAGGTGTATGTTTAGGGCTAGAAACGTACTTTCCATTTGGATATAAAGCATCTTGACGATTACCATAATTATTCGCAAAGCTATAGCTAACTGATCCAGAGGTCACACCCATTTTACGTATTGCATCAGTTACTGTTCCTGCTCCTATTACCGTCGTGGTTGTTCCTATTGCAGCAGCCCCTTGACTAGCACCAACTAATGCCAGTGTTCCTCCCGAGAAATAAGTTCCTGCCAAGTCTAAACCGTTAATCCCCAGTCCTAATAGAACTTCTGTTACTCCTGCAACTAATTGCGGTAACACTTCTTTTAGTTGTTCTAGTCGCTTAGAATCGTACTCTTTATTCGCTTGCGCCGTTAGTTTGGCATCATACACACCATTCTTACTAACAATTACGCCATCCCCTGCACCTAAGTTTATCGGTTCCACACGTAAAAGATTACCCTTATCATCAAATATTAGGAGTTCATTTAGCGAATTAATCGCTTTGTTCCACTGGTTAATTGGAGTATTTTTTAAGGCTTCTCGCATGATTTTTTCATAATACACTTGTGCTGCTTTCGGTAATTGTAGTTCAGACATTCCTTTGTCCAAAGCTGCCTGTTCTCTTGCTTCTGGATCAACTTTCGCCCACTCGTCATTCACTCTGTTTTGCCAATTGGATTCTACTTTATTAAATCCATGTCCATTCCATGATCCTGCACCAATTTTTCCAGTAGAAGGGTCCCCTCCAAGTAATTGAAGTCCTTCATTCATTAAATTTTTACTTTCTTCTGTTCCAGCAAAGTAGGACGGAGATTTTCCATTAAATGCAATCAATTTATCGAGTTTTTTCTGAATGATATCTTGTTCTTTTTCATTGGTTGAAATGGAATCATTCAGGCTGTTGATTCCCTCTTGATAATCATATCGTATCGCTTGTTGCATCGCAATATCAATTCCTCGATACCACGTTTCTTGGCTCATTTTAGAAGATTCTAAACTTTTAATCATATTATTCTTTTGATCAATTTGTTTTTGTAATTCATCAGAATCTAAAGACTTTCCACCGCACATTGAAACGTATCCATCAACGTACGCTTGATTCGCTTCTTCCACACTGTCTGCATGCATCACCATTGCTTTCGCAAGAGTTGGATACATGGATGACAAATATGATTTAATCGAATCTCCTGTAGTCCCACTAATTCCAACTTCTAAGCCAAAAGCACTTGCCACCGTATTGAGGTTCTCTGCCCCTTCTCTTAATGACTGACAATAAGATTTAATTTGTTGAGTCTGTGTGCGAACTTCCCCCAGATTCATTTTTACCATGTGCATCCTCCTTTCTTAGCTCATTTAGTTCTTGTTCATAAAGTGATTCATTCTCTTCCTCTAAAATTGTTTTTCGTTTTGAAAAATGATGCATAATCTCACCGCTGCTTTCTAAAAAGCGTCGCTCATTTCTCCTGTTTTCTTCAAGCCCTTCTTCAAATAAATATTGTTCGGATTCTCCGTAAAAGTACTCCAAAACCGCTTCTTTATTATGTCTGTCTTGAATATAAGACTGCTGAATCTCATCTTGCTGGTATTCAAATTTTTTTCGGTTCAACAGTAGTTCATCCTGTGCCTCTTCATTCCGTTTTCTTTTTAAACGAATCTCCTCTAACTTCATCAAATTGTTCCTCCACTTAAAAATTGATTGACTGGAGATTGTTCCAACTGATTTTTAATTTGCTCATCTGTTCGCATAAAGGTTGAAATAACACTTTGGATGGCTTTTACATCTCGATTCAATAATTGCTGTACCATCATGGTATTCTGTGTTAAAGATTGAAAGGTACTTTTAGCGTCACTATTTCCTGAAATGGTTGTGTCATCTGAAAACGTCACAGTCTTTGAAATAGACAGTTTATCACTTGCTTGACAAATCTTCGTTGCTTGATTCTGTGCAACCATTGGATTGACTTCAATTGTGCCCATTACTTTCCTCCTCAAATTTTTTTATTTAACAATACTGTGGCTTTTAATATTAAATCCCTTATATATTGCTGTTTTCAATTCTGAATCCTTCATTGTCTCGTTAAGATTTTTTTCAAAAAAACTTTCCTAACATCAGCTACACTTACGTTTACCTCACCGTTCACCAATTTTCTATTGTACTGACGTTTCATCAAAATAAATAATTTTTTAAACTTACCACACAAAAAATACCCCGATAATATACATAATAATTATATTATACCAATTTCCTAAATTTAAGAAAGAAATCAGCAAAACGCTGATGCCTTAAAACTATTAAATCCATTTTAAACTGACTTTCATACCAAAATCTATACAATTTGGTAACCAATCATTTATTGGTGTTAGTATCAAAACGAATGACTCTCGATTATGTACTTCAAACCTTGAAGAAAATAAGGCATTCTTATAGTCGCATACGTCTTATACATACCCTAGGATTTAGCGTATATGCCGTTTCTATGGTTACGTTGATGAAGGTTGATCGTAACTTTATCTCAGAAATTCGAGAAGAGACACTTGAGACCTTTTTGATTTCACTCGATTTCTGAAGAAATCTCCATCCCATACTGTATTCGTAAGCGAATAAATTCGCAACGACTCCCGCAATTAACGTTTTGAAAAAAACTGTGAAGCTTTACGACGTTCTCCATTGCCATGTAAAATTTTGAAGATGGAAGCTTTAGAATGGTTAGCGCTTGGCTATCGTCTAAATAGATTTGTTCATTTCCAGATAAACCGCCACCACTAACAGTAAATTTTTTACGTAAAACGTTCAATTTGGTGAAACTATCAATTTGAGTTTGAAGCCTCTTATTTTCTTTTTTTAAGCATTGAAACTCTTTTTTACCGCCCATTTTATCTACACCATAATGTTCTAATCTCCGCATCTGCATCTTATTTTAAACGATACTTTGCGCTAAAAGAGTTTGTTCGATTGAGATACCACCATTTAAATCGGAATAAACTACGATATCTCCGTATCTATTAATATAATTGCCTTTTTTATCTACTTTGAACTGATCTCTTGAATGACCAAATAACTTCCACCCTTTATTATCGATGCCTATACTTAAGAATGGTATTTTTTCTGACCACCAGTCATCCATCCGCTGGTTACCACATCCGATGTATCATAGATATTGACAATAACCCCTTTATAATTTTTAATCTGTGCATCCGTTAAACCTAATCCAGCAGCACCATAAATTATGGCATTATATCCTTTTAAAACAGCAATATAGATAGCTTCTTCGCCACCTAGTGAGTGCCCTGTGGTAGAAATAGTGTACCCATTTTTTTAGAATAACGTTGTTCAATGACATTAGCATAATCTAAAGCAGACTAACAAGCACCGTCTCCATGCTTGTCATTTTGAGCTATTTCTCGAACATCTGTTTTAACGTCTTGCCAACTTGATGTTCCTGCATAAGAGATAGTAATATCTTTATTAATTACTGATTCAGGGTAACCAGCTACTTTTTGTAATTTTTTACTATCATAGGACCGATATTCTTTCTTTATTGTAGCTGTTGTCATTGCTTGCATACTATTACCTTTGGGGATTTGTTCATTTCCTATTATATCTTTATCCGTATTTACGACATCTAGCACTAAATGATTAGTGTCTTCTATTATCTGATTCTTCCTTACTTGCCCTGATTCCACATCATATGAAGCTCCTGAAAGCAGTCTATTTTGATCCATCAGTTAACCCTACCTTCATAATAAATGATAGATTTCTCAGGCATTACTTCATTTGTTTTTTCTTTTTTCTTTTCTAAATAATACGGACCATCCCCATTATATTCGCCGATGTGATAAATCAAATTATTCGTTTCTGCAGAAATTGTGTCTAAAGATACATCGTCCTCATAAATATCATTAATCGTAAAATATGCCTTAACTGTATTCATTGGTGTAATAGAAAATTTTGTAAACTCAACTTTTTTAATATCAGAATAAATTTGAGCAGATTTTAATTTTTCTAAATATTCTATATCTGTCAAATTACCTTTCCCTTTATTATATTCTTTGTCAATTTCAGCTACTTTAGTTTTATCATCAGTGTATAGTATATAATTATCATACAAATAATTAGCTAAATCAGTTTGAATCTCTATTAACTCTTGTTTGTCTTTCTCTCTTTCCATGTACCACTTCCCTCCAATTATTAAACCTAATAAAATTATTATAGCTAACGCTATGAATGTGTTCTTTTTCATTCGTTTCTCCTTAAAGTAAAAGTAGTTTAACTATACCATAATTCATTTTTTTGAAAATCACATATATACTAAAATAAACTTATTCTCCACCTGTATCCGAGGGCTTT
Organism: Vagococcus entomophilus; assembly: GCF_003987595.1. Classification (NCBI taxonomy): domain Bacteria; kingdom Bacillati; phylum Bacillota; class Bacilli; order Lactobacillales; family Enterococcaceae; genus Vagococcus; species Vagococcus entomophilus. Next base: position 75,494 of record NZ_NGJZ01000004.1, read on the forward strand.
TCTTTTAAAACTTCCATTCGTATATTGGTTATTTTCGCTTCATTTGTTTCCTCATCCACAGAAATAGAATCAGCTACAAAAAAATTTTTTCAATCAGGAATTGTTAGAGGAATTATATATGTTTGTATCGGACTAATAATTTTTATACAAATTCAATATATGGTATTTTACTTATTGGCGTATTGAATTCATTCAGTGATTTATTTGGTAAATATATTACCCTTTGTGTAGAACCATTTATTATATTGTACCTGAATCAAAAATGGAGAGGGCGTTATCTGTAAATTTCATAGTTACCAGTGGTATTAGTATGTTTGCTAATTTTTTAGGTGCAACACCTCATAAGCTAAGACATACATTTGCGACATTAGCAAAAGAAGGCAACTATGGCAGAGGTTTCACAAGCTTTAACTCATTCTGATACAAAGACAACCGAAGTGTATATCAATACACCAAAAATTGTAGATTTGTCCACTCATCAGAAATTTGAGAAACGTTTACAAGAAGCCAAGACACAAATTAAATAACAAGAAATAACGTAGAATACGAGTGCGGAGAAAATAGAAAAATCTAGTACACAGCAAAACTCGTACCCGTTTACGTACCTATCCGTATAAAAAAGACCCCCTCCAACGAATTGGAAAGTGCCTTGACATTATTAATTGATTGGTACTCGATTTCTGAAAAAATCTCCGTCCCATACTGTATTCGTAACGACTCCAGCAATTAACGTTTTGAGAATTGTGAAGCTTTACGAGCTTTTTTAAGACCTGGTTGGCTATGCCAAACCTTGAACAGATTTCCAAATCCTTTAAAATAGAGATTTTGAACTATCATTTCAAAAGATGAATTTCATTCAATTGGATTAAATTTTAAAAGCTCGTTACCAAAATCTGTAACCAAATTAAAAACTTGCACGTTAGAAGGCACTATTGAAATTAATTTATTATCACTGTATCTGATAGGACTCAATAATTGTAAATTCGTATACTCCATCTTTTTTTACTATATTTACAACGATTCTATTAAAGTAATTTCCAGATAAATTTTTTCGCCGATACACACTTAAATTTTTTTCTTTTTTCAATTCTTTCTTTAAAAAAGATGTACTTCTATCATAAGAATAAGTTATAGTGTTAGAACTGTATCCTTCATGCAATAGTGATAAAAAATACTGTGCTATAGCATCCTCTGAAATATCTTTCTCAGATATATTTCTAGAATATATTTCTTTTCTTTGTTTCACTTTTGGCTCTATTTTCTTTTTAAATAAAAGTTTACTATCTGATTTAATTAACGAAACATGACCAAAATTCAACGTGCTCACATGGGACACCTTATAATGAATTCCAAATATAATTATTCCTGCCAATACTACTAGGCATAATATTACCTTGATTTTCTTTTTTTTCATATTTTTATCTCATTTCATTATTGCCATTGATTAAGTTTAATATAAAGGATGCAAAAACTTTTTGCTCCTCTTTAGAAAGTTTGTTATATTTAGGTGAATTTATAAATGTATTGTAATCTCCTTGAAGTTTCACTATTCCCTCACCATAATCTCCATTACCTATATTTTTAATAAATTCTTCTGCTCTATTGGTTTTACCAGAAGAAATATCGTGATTATAATTATTTATCGCATTAATAATATCATCATTCTTTAATCGATTAAATATATTAACAGCATCTAAATCAGCTTTATAATCATCAGGACCCATACTTGGTGCAACACCATTAGTCCCAACTGCATCACCAATATAGCCAGCATTTTCATCTAATCCTTCAATTCCAAAAATAGCACCAATAATAGTGCCAGACTCATCTTCAAAAAATGAATTATTTTGATAAGATGCAATGATAGCTGCTAAATGAGAGAAGTCTGTCTTGCTATTATATCTGTTCCACATATTCAAAATTCTATCTCGCTCAGATTGATTTAAGTTCTTCCATGCAGTAGGTTTATTCAGCGAGTTATAATAGTCTTCTACTGTTAACGCACTACTTGAAGACATACCATTTTGATTCTGAATCATAGAAATAAAATTACTAACTTCTTTGTCAGATATTCCCAAAGATTTTAATAGTTTACGAATTTCTTCTTCATTAACACTCCCCGAAACATAGCTCCATGCAAATCCATTATACACTGGTGATGCTAACAATTGCCAAAATAGTTTTTTGCCTTTTTCTCCCTTTTCATCCATTAGATTTTGATATATTTTATAGATTAAAGAAGCTTCTTCTTCACTAAATCCATACTCATTCATAAGGTTTTTCTTGAATTCAAGTTCTTCTTTATTCCACTCATCATTCACACGTTTCTGCCAATCAGATTCTACTTTATTAAATCCATGTCCATTCCATGAGCCTGCACCAATTTTTCCAGTAGAAGGGTCACCTCCAAGTAATTGCAGTCCTTCATTTGCTTTCGCAAGAGCTGGATACACGTAAGTTTACCTCACCGTTAACCAATTTTCTATTGTACTGACGTTTCATCAAAATAAATAATTTTTTAAACTTACCACACAAAAAATACCCCGATAATATACATGATAATTATATTATACCAATTTCCTAAATTTAAGAAATAAATAAAAAAAGAAATCAGCAAAATGCTGATGTCTTAAAACTATTAAATCCATTTTAAACTGACTTTCATACCAAAATCTATACCGTTTGGTAACCAATCATTTATTGGTGTTAGTATCAAAACGAATGACTCTCGATTATGTACTTCAAACCTTGAAGAAAATAAGGTATTCTTATAGTCGCATACGTCTTATACATCCTCCCTAGGATTTAGCGTATATGCCGTTTCTATGGTTACGTTGATGAAGGTTGATCGTAACTTTATCTCAGAAATTCGAGAAGAGACACTTGAGACCTTTTTGATTTCACTCGATTTAAGAATAGTCCCCACTGATATTTTAAAAGTCGTACCCAAAGGCATAAAAAAAACACCTTCCAACTGAATGGAAAGTGCCTTGATATTATTAATTGACTGGTACTCAATTTCTGAAGAAATCTCCGTCCCATACTATATTTGTAAGCGAATAAATTCGCAACGACTCCAGCAATTAATGTTTTGAAAATTCTCTACTTCAAAACAAGAAATATTAAATACCTATTAATCCTTTTATATTAATATTTACGAAATATAAAAATACTTATATGATGATAAAACTCCATTAAATTGGATAAAGTTAACACCAATTAACACCATAAAATAGACTAGTCATTTATTTGAATTCTTTTTAACTATACCTAGCACCCCAGTCGCTAAAATCCCTGCAGTTGCCAAAGAAAGTTGCTTTCCACGATTTCTACAATTCTTGCAAATACTAATTTTTGTCGGTGATGTAATCGTCTTACCACAAGTCAAACAGCATCTTTCCTTCTCATTATTACTATTCTTCTTCATGATCTAGGGCTCCCTTACTTAGTAAACTGAATTGTTTTCCCTCTTTCATTTCATCATTGATATTCAGCCATGAATCTTTATTTTCTATAGTATATCGATAATTATCATGAATTGTTTCTAGTAGACTGGGAAGTTCTATCTTTTTAACATCAGGTATTATATTATTTATGAACGGCAAACGCTCAAATGTATTCGAAATAATATTTCCGGTTTCACCAATATTCCTACTAGAATACAGCTCAAAAATATACTTTACAGCCTCCAGCCGATTGTTTGCGACTTCCTCATTATCAAGAGTTAAATCAATATATGTTTGCATGCCAACTATTTTTAACAAAAGATTGATATCAGATAAAATAAAATTAGCATGCCTTTCAAACGTACTGTATCTGTACATGGGTTTTTTTAGTATTTTTTTAATGTGATTCTTATTTGAGATAAGGTCTGCTTTAATGGCACTTACTGCTTGTTCCATGCTATCAGAAGCAGCTTCTAATAATTGAATTTTCCGATTTAAGTCATCACTCTTTTTAAACTCTAGTATCTTTGTACGAGCAGTAAAAAATGGTGCTAAAATACTATTGTTTCTATCCCAGTGAAGCTGATATTCTTGTATTTCCTGTATATCCACTACAATTTCATATATCTGCTTAAGTTGTGCCTGGACAGCTAAATCTGTTAAAGTACGCGCAATATTTTTATCTACAACTACTTCTTTCAAAGTTAGATCTTCCACACGTTGATTTGAATTAGTACTATCAACTATTACTGCTCTCAGATTTCCTTCAATTTTCTTTGATTCTCCAATTTTAAAAATGCCAGACTTTATTTTTTCTTTAGTATCATTCGATAAACTATCAAAATCTGGTTGATAAACAAAACCATTTTTACTACTGAATAGAAGCTCTTTAAAATTAATAGAAGTTCCCGCTAAGCTAAGTAGGCTATTTCCGTCTAAACTAAAGATATTACTTAGCTCTCCGGTTCCTCCTTTTTCCATGTACTGTGAGAGTAAAAACTCGTAAGGACTACTTATCTCGAAAATATCTAAAGTATTTTTATCAGTATATGAAGTAAATAATTCAAAATTTTTAATATTGTCTTTTATAGTTTTAGATATCTCAAAATTTTCTTTCTGCTCATCCACTATTTATACACATCCTTTTAGGAGTCTAGCACTTCAAACTCTGGTAACTCATCAATTAATTCTAGAGTTTTCTATTCATTCTTTAAATTGTTACTCTTATAATAATAGCGAAATATAAGTATCAAGTCTGTCTTCACTAATTTCAAATTGAGAAGATATTATATCTTCTTTTCGGATTAAATATCTAAAAGGAAACATAGATGCATGATTGTTAATTTGTTCAACAGTCAATGAATCACCAACGTAATTTTGTATAACTACAAGTACCAAGAGATTTAGTTGAAACTCGTTAATAATCTCTAATAAGTTCTCCTTAAAAACATAATGATTCTTACTACTTCCTTATGATAATATCTCCCAACTCTTCAAACCATTCAAAACAGCATTGACTCCCTTATAAACTGACTCTGCACTTCCATATGAATTTCTCATTTCAGATAAAATAACACTAGATTTAAAAGTATCAGACATTTTTAAGTATCTCCCAACAAATATTGTCGTTTCACTAAAGAATGGAAACGCTAAAGAAGTCATCAAATATTGATAGATAATCTTATCATTTTTATCTGATACATTATATTTGGCTAATACTTCTTTTTGAAAAGTAGATGCTTCTTTTTTACCACCTGACCATACTCTAGTCAAATTATTTATTATCTTTCAACGACCTTTCTTTCCTTTAAACTCTTTGGCTAAAACATCATCTAATATTTCAAATGTATCAGGTATCGAATACTTAACTAAAAGCTTTGCTGTTAAGTCTAAGTGGTCAAATCTCAATGGGCGAAATAAACCGACTGTTTTCCTCACTCTACTCATTCCTTACCTTGTTACTTTAACAAATGGTACAAGTACTTCTTCAATGCTTGTCCCACCATGCCCAACAATTTTATCATTTTTAGTGATAAATGCATAATTTTTTTTCGCAATTAAAGGATAATAATTCTGTGGTAAAAACTGGCTATCCCAATTCTCGCTTACTTCAAAATAGTCTTCTCTAGTTCTATTTCGTATACTTTTATCATCATATACTCTGACTCTTTCTCCCTTTGAATTCGCTAAGACACCTTGATTAATCCTTCCAACAACTTGAGATTCGATATTTCCATGATCTGAAGTTATATATATTTCAAAATCATTCTCAATCAATTCTTTTAAAAATGATAGTAAAAATCCTTTATTCAACCAATAATTTAATTCAGAATGAACCGACCATAAACCTTGTTGAGCAGCATGCATAAATCTATGTATACTATCTATCACACAACCAACAATTTTTTTATTTCTTAGTATATGTTGTAAGTCCATTTCCAAATAATTATCACTTCCTAGAGCCCTTTGATAAAAAATATCAGACTTGTCAAACCCTTTATCTATCCAAAATTCTTTCCATTGTCTTTCTTCATAATTTGTTGTCCTAATAGTGTCACCAAAATTCAGCGGTATTTTTCCAGAAAAAATAGCTTGTCTTGATACCGAGGTTATCGAAGGTATCCATGCTAAAGTTGGAGTCACTTCTGTTTTAAATTGATTATCTATAAGATAGTCGTTTATTATATTCCACTGAGTAAAACACATTCCATCCATTACAATTAATACCTTTTTCTGATTATAGTCACTATGATTCATAAAATCAATGTTTTATGTTTTTTTAAAATAATTAAGAATGATAAATAAAACTATTTTTTATAGGTATAGCTAAATCAGTCATTTTTTCTCATCTCTTTGCACTTGTAATAATGATTAGTTATCTTTAGAAATACTTAAAATAAATTTCACGAATAAGGTAATTTTAGCATTCTGTGGACTATATTTTTTAACCCAACATGTCTAATATAACAGAAATCAAAATTATATTTTTGCATAATTTTTTCTACCTTATTTATCAAATAAAGGAATTTTAACAATTACTTTTCCATGATTTAATTGATTGTTAGTTATTTCAATTACCCCACCATAAGATTCAATAATTCGAGTTGAAAACGTTAAGCCTAATCCATAATGTTTATTGTGACGTGCTTTGTTCTCAGTGTAAAATAATTTTTTTCCTCGTTCTAAACTTTCTTCAGTAAACCCATTACCAAAATCTTCAATCGTAATAAGCAAATGCTTTTCTTCGGTCTCAATTGTTATCTTTACTTTTTTGTGCTTTGGTGTTCTTTCATGTGCATTAATGATAATATTCCCAAGTGCTCTGTAAAAATCCGATGCATTTACATAAATTATTTTTTCTGCAATTGTCACCGTACAGACATCTATTTTAATTATTGAAAATGCTCCTGGCTTCTTAAATTCATCTATAATATCAGCTATATTTAAAGATTGCACGCTATTATCTTTTTGTTCTTTATGATTAAGATTCGAGTCAATAATCAACTGTATATAGTCTTCTATTTCCTTAATAGATTCCTCGATATCATTGTAACTCTCCAAATTCTTTTTTTCTTGATTTTCTAAAGCTAAAAGTTCCGTATTGCCTTTCACTACAGTCAAAGGTATTTTCAAATCATGTATTAAAAAACTGATTTGCTCTTCTTTTTCTTGCTGCAGTTTCATATTTTCATTAACAGAGTTACCTAAAGCTAAAGAAAGATGCTCTAACGCTTTATAAACCGACTCATATTCCTTCAACTCAAGTATTACGCTATACCCTAGTGAAAGGTTATATCCAAAAGAATCCTTATGATTTGTCGGAGATTCCTGTAAATACAGACTTGAAGAACAAAAAGGAAGAAAAGCGTCAGCAAAATTATTATTCTAAGGAACTCATTCAGCAAGTGTTAACTTTGATGAAGCAAGAATATGGGGTGCGAGACTATACGTTACTTTCTTTGATTTATCAATTAGGGGCAGCCAAAGGAGAAATCTATCCCTTGGTCTGGTCAGATATTGATTTCAAAAATAAGATGATTTCCCTCACGTATAAATTAGTAAAAAATAAAGCTACCGGAAAATACGAGCGGGTAAAAAGAATGAAAAACTCCTATCGCTTTCGAACTACCCAGTAGCGGATTCCATCATTGAACTATTGGCAAAATGGGAAAAAGTGCAATTTAGTGAACTGCAATAAGTCAACATTTTCCCAACTAATGATCAATTTATCTTCACCTATACGACTCAAAAGAGAGAACTGAACCAACCTTTGCATCCAGACTGTCTTAACAATAAACTTGATGCTCTTTCAAAGAAATTTGACCTTCTCAGAATAACGCCCCACGGCTTGCCACATACTTTTGTCGGTGACCTTTTAAATAATGGTGTGGACAATTTTATCGTAAAATCTCTCGTAAATTATGCAGAAACCTCAAATATGATTCAAGAAGTTTACGGACACACGAACGACCAGACAAAAATAGACACGCTTAAACCCTTAAAAGAATACAGAAATGCCTATCAAAATGAATAACTGGTTACGAAGTACGAAAAAAGTCGTTACCAAACAAAAAAAGACACCTTCCAACAAAATGGAAAGTGCCTTGACATTATTAATTGACTGGTACTCGATTTCTGAAGAAATCTCCGTCCCATACTGTATTCGTAAGCGAATAAATTCGCAACGACTCCAGCAATTAACGTTTTGAGAATTGTGAAGCTTTACGAGCTTTTTTAAGACCTGGTTAGCCCAACCATTTTTTCAAACAGCTTCACAATACTTTAATAGCAACGATTTAGAGCGATAAAAACACGAAAAATTTTATTGACTTTCAAATTATTTGAAAGCAATGGTGTCAATTTTTAATAAAATACTGCGAGCCGATTCAATTCTAACGACCAATTTCTCATTATCAATCAGGCTCTATCTAAAAACTTTTAGCTATCCTATTCTATATTATCTGATTCCAACTTAAATAGTTTCTCTATCTCTTCACCAATTTCTGTTACAAGTCCTACAACTAACGCATTTCCCATCGTAAAATACCGATTTGTTTTAGTGATTCCCTCAATTTTTGTCCAGCCTTCCGGGAACATATTAATTAATTCTGCTTCTTCAGGGGAGATTAATCTTTTTTTATTATTTCCTGGATCTCTAACAACATGACTCATTCTAGAAATTGTATGCTCACTCGTGACCATTGTCCTTGCTGGTTCGTCCAAACTGTCAGGATAGGCGATTGCTCCCATTCCATATTTATAAGGATGACCCGTTTTAGATATTTTTATTTTTCGAAAACCCGCCTTTAGCTCAGCAAACTTATTTTTTTGCTCCTTTGATAAATACAATGAATCATCTTCAATATTCGGCTTGATTATTGTTCTTAAAGTACATTTGGGTCTCATAACTGGTTGATAGTTTGCCATATAGACATGACCATCAATCATAAACCCAGTTTTTCTAAATCCTCTTTTGATTCTAAAATTATCTGAAAAATCCTTTAATTCAAGTTGATTCATAAGAGAAATTTCCTCAAAATCATGTATTTCTTTATTTGCTAATGTACTAGATAGAGGAGACATATTTGTTAAAAAGTTACGTATTTCATCTTCGTTTTCCAAATTTATATTTTTCATATTCTTCATAAAAATACTATCTTTACGAAATGCAAAAATAAATGTACGCCGTCTTTTTTGTGGAAAGCCATAGTCTGAAGCATTAATCATTTTCCAGGTTACACCATATCCCAAATCTGATAATGTACGTAGCATTATCCCAAAATCTCGTCCAGGTTGTACTGTAGTCACACCAGGCGAACTCAGAAGTCTATCAACATTTTCTAAAAAAATATATTTTGGCTTTTTTACCTCTATCGTTTTACGGATATCCCACCACAGCACCCCTTTTTTTCCTACTATTCCTTTTGCTCCTGATGCAGCAACAGAATAATCCTGACAAGGAAAACCTCCTACCAGTAAGTCCATATCTGGAATACAGGTCTTATCTATCTTACTAAAATCTTCATTTGATGGTTCAATTTCAGGAAAACGTTCTTGATATATTTTAAAAGCAAATTGATTCTTACGTGAAGGTTCAAACTGATTGGCCCAAATAATTTCAAAATTAGGACTCGCATTTTTTAAACCAAGATGAAAACCTCCAACGCCCGCAAACATTTCAGCAACTCTAATATTTGAATTATTCATTTTGATCTATTAATTCTCTCTCTCTCTTCATCGATGATTTTTATTGCATCTAAAATTTCATTTTCACTATATTCGATGGATAGCGTATTATCATCGATAGCTTCATACATCACTCGTTCTTTTTCTTTCAATCGCTTATAAACTTTTTCATCTATAAAACCCGGTCGATTGCTGAAAATATCCTCTGCTGTTGTCTGTAGATAGTGATACCGAGTATATTGATCTGGTTCAAGTCCCAGGCGATGAATACGATCTCGAGACTGAAGCATAAAAGTCAAATTAAAATCAAACTCAAAGTAAACTGCATCATGAACTGTTTGATGCAAGGATATGGATTCTCCCAAAGTTTGTGGATTTGACACTAATATTTGAACATCGCCATCTCGAAACTCATCAATTAATTTAACCCTCTCGGATTTTTCTGTTCCCCCATAAACCAAGTTAACCTTATAGCCCCTCGACCGCAACTCGTTCGTTATTTTTTTGATTGTATCAACAAAAATTCCCCAAACAAGAACTTTTTTACCTTGATTAGCAATGTCGGAAACAAGCTCTATTCCACGAATGAATTTGGAAGAAACCATAGTATCAAAATTGATATTTGAATATATATCGTCATTAGTAGACTGAGCAGCACCCAACAGCTCATTAAAATCTTTTTCTGAAATTCCTTTTATATCACCATCATCATCGTAGGACATTAATTCGCTGTAATTAATTGATTCATTTACAAGAGATGGATTAGTTGATGCTTGTAATAATCGAATGAGTTTTGCAAAACTTGATGATTCATTAAAATAGATGGCTTCTGCCAAGTCTAATTGTTCTGCAGTTGGAGCAACTAACTCTACATGGTCTTCTTCTGCTGGTGGTACTGACAAATCATTTTTATTCGTTCTCCAAAAAAATGGATGTATTTTCCGATTGATTTCTCTAACCAATCTATATTTTGGATCCACAAGGCTTTGAGAATCCCAACCAAAGAATGAACTATACTCATTTCCGTATAAAATATGCAAAAAGTTATATATATCTTGATAAGTATTCGGAATTGGCGTCCCAGTTAGTACATATTTAAATTTAGGAATTTGAGCTATTTCCAAGGCTTTGGCAGCTCGCTTACCATAGGGATTTTTTATGCGATGTACTTCATCAAATACAAGCATCGTTTTACCATCAATAACTTGTTTCAACTGATCCACATAGGAAGGTAAAGATTCATAATTTACTAAAACTAAATTACTAACACCCCAATCAGTATTAAGTTGATATCTAAAATCATTCGAACTTTGACAATCGATTGGACGCAATTTCTTTTTATCACCGAATACAGCTTCGAATTCTCGTTTCCAACTGTCAAAAGCATTAATCGGTGATATGACCAATATTCTAGTAACTCTTTCATTCTCAGGAGCACCAATTCGATTCAAAAAAGCAAATACTCCTAGTAACATTGCAGTTTTTCCTGCTCCAGGAACTGAAAAATTTGCTGCGCGAGCCATTTCATATTCATAATATGCTGCGCGGAGATGAAGATCATATAATGGGCGTTGTACTTCGCTTTGAACAATTCTAGAAAATTCTTCGAATGAAGCCAATTTGTCTTCAGGAAATTTTTCTAACTGATCTTTGTAAACTCTCCCTAAAATTTTATACTGCTCAATCGAATACTTATTTCGACTAATAAATTCTTTGACTGCATCAGATATGTTCACTTCAATGCTTTTAAGATTAGCCCGTTGCTGCGTAACCAAAATAATTCGCTCAATATCCTTATATGTTGTTGTAAATTTAATAGTTTGATTATCGTCCTCGAAAAACTGATCCAAATCACTACCACGTTTTAACTTACGATCATTACTTGTTAATTTGCTCAAAGTAGTATCATATCGAATAACAGAATTTTCTTTCATCATAAAAGTAATTGAATTTTCTGTGAAGGTTGGCTCATCATCCTGAATATCTTGATACTCAATTTTAGATTGTGTTTGATATTTTGCTATTTCTTCATAAGCAAGATCAGACGCCTCGATTACTTTAACCCCAGGCTCACAGTCATTCCATAAACGAGTAAAGCGTTCTCTGTAGGAGTTCAATCGAGATATCACATTTATGCTTTTATCCCACGAAACATCTACACTTATGCTTTCATAGTTTCTACTGATTCCACTTAAGGTTTCATTTGCTGATCCACTAAATAATACGCATTCTTCACCTGAATGAATCAATCCAAATTTATCATGGAAAATACCTTTATCTGTCAATGCTACCTTTACCCGCGCACGGCCTGATGCAATCATGAAAGCTAGGTTTCCTAGTTGTTGCTGCATTTTAGTATTCAATTTATCATTACGCTCCGCTAGTTTCAAAGGTTTAATTTCATTTAACAAATTATACCCGTCTTGAATCCTATGATAATCATCAGCACTGATTTCTTTAGATATGATAAATTCAACTTTCCCACCATTTTTCGCTAATTCTTCAAGCCCTTCGGCGTACAAATCCAATCCAGCAGAACTAAAATAGCCTGAAACTCTTTGGTAGAGATTAGCCTCCGATAATAATGGTTGATAAAATAATTCCACTAAATCAGATATATATTGTGGTTGAATTGTTTGTTTAATTTTCTCTGAAAATTTCATTTAATCAATTCCTTATTTAGTTTAAATACTACATCCTTAATGTCTTGGATAACACCTTTTGCTTCAAGTCGCTCATCTACAGTCAATTCATCAAAATCTTCGGGTCTCATATCTTCGAGAGTTTCAAAAATATTTTCAAGCTTTGCAAGAGCTTTCATTCGTTTTGAGTCATTCTCTCCTTTATAAATCAGCCGTTCTGCAGAACGGTTTAGTGTATCTGCTGATTTTTGCAACTCTTCATCATTTGAAAAAACAATTTTAATATCATTTGCAGAGTTAATAGGCTTCTCCTCAAAAGCATCCACAATAATATCGACTTTTGAGTCAACAGCGTCCACATAATGTTCTAAACGTTCAGAGTCTTTAAGGATATTCTTTTTTATATCCCGCATTACCCGGGTTGTATCCTTTTGTTCTTCATCTGATTTCAGAACTGCTAGATGAACCAGTACAGCATCGGTAACAACCTCCTTGTTTCCTGAGTTCAGTTTAGTAATCGTACTTTCGATTTCTTCTATCGGCCCATCTAATTTTAAATCTCTGGCCAAATAGAATTTATCAACTTGTTTTTCTTCCGAATCTTTACTTGGTGAAACAATATTGAGAAACTTAAGAATTAATTCTGCAAGTCTTATGTCGCGATTAATTCCCCTCGTATTTCCTGCTCCAGATGCTTTTTTATATTCTTCAACAGTCATGAGTTTTTCTACTATAATTGTATTGTATACGTCAAAAATCCGATCAATAGGATCATAATTAACTCTCTCTTCTCGCCCCAGCTGTAAATCCAGTTCTAACTCTTTAATTTTTTTTTCGTCTACTTTAGCATCAAGAGGCAGGACCACAGCACTAAAAGTTTTTTCAATATTATCTTCTCTTTGAAGCATCCTTAACGCTGTAAAACGTCTATTCCCATCTATTACACGTCCATCAGGCAGAACAACACCTGGCTCTTGTTGAGATTTATCCTTAATTGATTGTACGGTGTCTTTCAGTGCTTGTTGGTTTGAATCAAATATAAACTTTTCAAAGACCTCGTTATATTTAGTATCACCAGCTTCAGGTTCTAGCATCCCGAATTCAGCCTTATATTTCTTATATGCAGTATTGATACGGCCATTTTGATCATTATAATAAAGATATTTCAATGGTATCGCATAAACAGCATATGTATCTCTAATCTGACCAGGAACTGATAATTTTTTATTCTCATTTGTGGGATTCAGCTGATTTGCTGCTACTAGCTCTAATAAATTCATATACCTAAAATTCCCTTCCACTTTTCATTCTAGTAATAGTCTTATAGAAAAATATTCATTCACTTGATTATACCTTTTTCTATAGCAAAAATATCAGAAAACTTATCACCTCTTAATATTTGTACTGTAATCTCAATTTTTTATAAATTAATTTGTTACTCCAAAGGATTACATTTAGACCTACTATAAAAACAATGCAGCAATATAATATAAGGCTGGTACAAAGTCAATATTCGAGACATTTTTTAGTAAAACTACTTTCAACACAGAAATTTCATTACCTGCTCTCAAACCAGTCCTCCAGATCGTCTGAACTAACTTTTTCATACAACTTAATCAATGCTGGACGCACTGTCTGGATGGCTTTAATCAGCCCTTCCCCTTCAACTCGTGTTGTGAACGTTTTGGCAGTTAGCTCTTGAGATAATTGATTAATCAACTCACTGGTTTCTTCGTCATCTGAAAGAATATTGATCAATTTACCAATTACGTATCGTTCTTCAAAGACTTGATCTGTGAAAAAATCAAAACTCGCGACTTCTGTTTTCACGAGATGCTTCATCGTCTTCTTATCTTCATAATTGAATTCTCCCGCCACATCCATATATTCTAAGATACCGCTTGTAATAACGGTAACTGCCTCATCTTTCTTCTGTTTAGATAATTCATCGGCAATCGGTAAATTTTTTATCTGATCACGTACCATTTTTTGAAGTTCTTCTTTAATGACTTCTTGTTGCAGTTCATAAAAATAATCATCCATAAACTCCTCACATGGATAACCAACTTCATTTTCCCATGCCGGATTTTTAAACTCCCCAGTGTAAAACTCTTCTTTGATTGCTTTCACAACTTCTGGATGTTCTTGCACAATCCTGTTCTGCCCTTTTAACTGCAAGTAGTCCGCAATATATTCTTCAATATCACCAAAGTAAAACCAGCCTACCGGTTTCCCACTAATACTAGATAATTGGTTAATGACACTTTCAGGGGCTAACGCATAGCCTTGAACATACGAGCTGATTGTTGGTTTCTTTATTCCCAAGCGATTGCCCAACTCTGTAAAGGAAAGATTCATACTTTCTTTGATTTCTTTGATTCGTTGTCCTACCTTCACTTTATCCGGTTGCAATAAACCAAACATAGATTACTTCCTCCTTGTCCATTTTTACTCATTATACCACTCGTATAAAATTTCGTATATATTTTTTGCTGAATCTCTTGACTTCGTATAAACAAACGTATAAAATACAAATCATAGATGGCCGTCTATATTTTTTTAAACCAATCGTATAAATTATCGTATATCAAAAGGAGGGCTATTATGCCAATTAAAATCAATGATCTCACCTTACCAAAAGAAAAACTCGAAAAAGAATACCAAGTTGTCAATGTTACTCGTTGGCAAAAAGATGGAGAAATTCTAGGTTGGAGTTATGAATGTATCCTACCAAAACTGCGCTATGAGAAAATCAGTGTCAAAGTCAAATCTGAAAATCCTATAATTACTCCGGAAGAACTTACCCAACAAAGTTTAGCCATGGTTACATTTACCAATTTAGTAATTGCACCTTGGGGTCGCTCTAACGGTCAATTCGTCAGTTATGGTTTATCGGCCACAGCAGATATGGCAACTTTGGTTCCGAAAAAACAAGGTTCCACTACGCAAAACTAATTTTCCTATGGGTTTGTTGGGTGCTTTGGACGAAACGGCGGGGCAGCGCCATAGAGCCGCTTCTGTCCGTTAAGACCACCCAATAAACACATAGGCTGGAAGGACTGCTTTGCAGGACTTCCACTTAACTTGATTTATAGAACAACATCTAGAGAAAAATGATGGTTCTTTGACAACTGAATACTCACCAAGGAGTGATGATTTTTGAAAGCTTATAATCAAAAAATCATTGAGACTACCACGTACCTTGAAATTAATGATTATGAATCAATCATTACTCCCAAACAAAAAAAGAAAATATTGAAACCAATCCAAAGCGAAAGAAAGAATTAGCTTGGCTTTATGAAGAAGAGAATCCAACTACCGAGAAAAGAAAACACTATGATGACCTATCTGCTCAAGGGCAATATGACAGCTTAAAGCGAAAACAAAAACACTATCAAAATATGCGCTATGAAATCGCCCGACTCATAGATATGAACTTTAACAATCAGACAAAATTTTTAACCCTCACTTTCAGAGAAAACATTCAAGACATTGCCTATGCGAATAATGAATTTAATAAATTTATCAAACAACTAAACTACGAGCTCTATCTCACAAAAAAATCTAAACTAAAATACCTTACCACGTGGGAAAAACAAGAACGAGGTGCCATCCATTATCACATAATTTTATTTGATTTTTCTTTTATCTCCGTCAATCGCCTTACTACCATCTGGGGACATGGATTTGTCAAAATCAACAAGATTGATGTGGATAGTATCGAAAATCGCGGACGCTATATCAGCAAGTACTTCGATAAGGACTTGGATATGAAAGAGCATAAGAAAAAAGCGTTCTTCAAGTCGCGCAACCTCAAAGTACCCAGCGTCACAAAGCAACTCGTGGATCAACCTTTTGACATCACAAATCAAGACGTCCAGTATTTTACAGTGCGATAAATGAAGGTGGAAATCCTGAACAAGTGATGGATTTTCAAGAAAGCATTGTTCGCTATACCAAGATAAAAAAATAATTCATTATTCCGTACGCAAAATTCAAAGGGAGTGAGAATATGACCGAAATGAAAATTTTACTCAGTGATGATTAGATGGGCATCATTTCTACTCAACTATTTGATTTAATCACAACTGAAATCAAAAAGATTAAGACACAGGAAAACCTGCAACATCGCTATATGAATAAGAAGCAAACTTGTCACTATTTACAGGTTTCTAATAATACGTTAGATGGCTGGATTAAAGAGGGCTTACCCTTCATTCAAATCCACTGATCAAATAGATTTGATTGTATCGCCATTGATTAATGGCTTGCAATCCTAGCAAAATAATTCCGACATCGTTATGCTCCATGTATAGTATTTGATTTCGGCTCGCAAATTCGGAGGGAAATACTATGGCGATTAGCAAAACAGAAAATGTGACTTACCGTTTACGGCTTTACTATCCACTTAAATATATTTATCAAAAACTACTTAGAATAAAAATTATTAATTAACTTCTCTGCTTGTTCTTTTTCAGGTATAAGTTTCTTTTCAATAATTTGTAAAAATTCACTAAGTTCTTTGGGTATTTCTTCTAAATCAGAAGCTATTTCATTAACTTGATTCTTTAATCTATCTGCCTTTTTCATTTCATCTATATCTTCAAATATAGGTTTATAATGAACAAACTTATTTCTTAACAAATTTATCTTCTCTATTTTAACACGCAAGTTATCATCAAATTCATTTCCTGTACTCAAAAGAAATAACCATGTCATTTTCCCTTTAATGTTAGTTGAATTTAAAACTTGAAAAATATAATCCTCTTCAAAATCATGGCATTGACTCAATATTTCTGTATAAAATGAATTGAATTTATGTTCAATTAAAGTTCCACATAAAATTATTGCCGTTTGGTTTCTAGACTTTTCTTTTTCAGATTTGATTGCTTTTTCAAAATCTTCTTCAAAAGTTATTGAAACATTAAATAGTCCCTGTAATCCTTCATTTAACTGTTCTTCAACAATTTTGTCCACATAATTTAAATCATCAATTTTCTCATTGTCTATTTTACCACTGTAAACGAGATGACTCAAAAACTGTTTGAAAAAAAACTCTCCTAGTTCTGATTCTATTTCTCTCAATTCATTTTCTGTATATTTTTTATCACCCTTATTCTCAACCATTTAAATTTCCTCCAGTAAGTTTAAATTTTTTCTGTATTCTCCACAAAAAATAATAATCTTCGCTTTTTACATCATAACCTTTTGATTTTTCCAAAAACTTGCCAATATGATTACTTATTGGTATTGCTCCTGATAATCCTATATTAGTTAAAGTATCTAATCCATAATATTTGCCAACAGAAAAAGTAATTAATGGGAATCCAATATTACTTCCTATATTTTTCCACCTATGCTTGTTAATATACTTTTTATTTTTTTCTACACTACTATTTATCTTATTAATTTTTGGCTGAATAACATCTCTTTGAAAATCTTCATAACTTTCCTTTGTCATATCAAATTTTTTTATGTCCTTTGAAAATTCATCCCTAAAAACTTTAAAAGAAGATAAGTCGCTATCTCTCAAACTAATTAGCTTTTTATAGTCAGTATCTTCTATATAGGGAAACGCATAATCCACTTTCTCTAAAATTTGTGAGTCAGAAACATTTTCTATTTTTCTTACCGAATTAGATAACATATTAATAATTTCCCCATCAATACTTCTATTCGATAAATACGTTTTAGAAGTATCCTCAAAGAAGATTTTGCTGTAAAAAATGTCATTTAAAATAGGTGTTACATAAGTAGGTACTATGCAATAGTCAAATATAAACTTCCTTTGTTTTGACGTCAAACAATGTTGTTTTCCACTTTTTATATTTCGTAACTCTATCCTTCCAAAAATATTATTCAAAAAAGTACTATCTACTATAATCAAATGCATCTCATGTTCAAATCCATATTTCAAGTTTTCACAAACTCTGACATAAAAATGATCCTCTTGATACGCTAACTCAAATTTAATTCCTGTTTCAATAAGTTTGTCTATTTTCAACTGATTATTTAAAATTAATTCTCGAACTGTATCTTCCTTTACTTTGTTTTGTTGATAACAATCTGCACATAAACAAATATATTCTGAATAAAATGAGACTATGTTCTTGTCTATTAACGGTTCCATGATAATTAAACTTTCGATATCAAATAACAATTCATCCATATTTATAAAGTTTTTTTCCATTAAAGTATTAATGTGTTGGTCTATAGGTGATTTCAAAGCAGTCTTATCCGCATATAATACTGCAAAATCCAAAGTTTTTTTTAATTGTTCTTTTCTACATTCAAAGCTGGCACAAGGAATTGGTCCACCAGATATCGTTCTGCCTGTTTCAAATTCAAAAAAACTTTCTTTGTTAGATTTATCATCAATTAAAACACCTGACAAGTCTTGAATCATATCGAATAATTGGTCTTCATTCAAATCAGTGATTCTTTTTATATTCTTTTCTCTATTTAAATCTTTAAATCCATAGTGTGTAAGAACTGACTTTACTTTCGACATTCAATCCCCTCCTATTCTATTTATATAACCTTTTTCTTCAATAGTTTTCAAGTTCCAATATTATTAGCAATATTTTAAATAATAATTACTCTACCTATCTAACTTTACTCATTTCCATTCATCATCAAATTTTAATAGAGACATGTTTTCAACTATTTGATTTGGTTCTCTAGTGGATTCTTTTTTACTTTCTTCAATCTTTATAATCATAGTCACTTGAATTATTGCTTCTCTTGTAAGTATCAATAACTCAAGCGTCATTTTTTCAAAATCATGAAAACTAATATTATATGCAAACTCATCAATTTTAATATCTTCCTCATTTTGAGCAAACTCATAATAATCTAAAATTTTTAGATATCTATGCTCCATGGCATTTCTCACATCAGACATTCTTTTTAAGATAGGATCAATATGTTTATCACCATACTTTGTCTTATTTTTCAAATCTTTGTATATCCACCACAATCCATTAAAAGCATAATTTTCTCTTTGAATAGATTGGATTTCTTTTCTTCTTTCTTTATTCCTAACATCTTTGTACCATAAATTCACAAAACTAATTCTTCCATCTGGTATTTTCAGTTTTAAATATTTATTTAGAAAATAAGCGATTTTATCAAATATTGAATATATACTTCGATAAGCTGCCTTTACTTTTTCAATTCCTATCCCATACATTGGATAATCAAACGTATTTATTAAATATACATCCTTATCAGAATAATGTGTTGATCTATCAGTCAATCCTTCATAAATCCAAAATCTTGCAGATACATACTCTTGCTTAATTTGATTAAAAATACCATGATATCTTGGAAACCACACATTTTCTATATCTTCTACTATTTCTGGTAAATGTAACGGATCATAACCAACTTCTATTTCAAAAAAATATCATTTACTTGATTGAGAGACAAACCATGTGCCCCAACCCATTTTCTGTAAGCCTCCTCCTCCTTAGACATATTTTCTATAGGTTCTAAAAAACCAGTTAAAGAAAACTCCGTTTTTAAGTATTCCAAACTAATACTACTCTTAATCCCATCTAAATATTTATTAAAAATTACTTGAGCCATATCTTTTTCAGGAAATGTTACTTTTTCATCTAGAATACTTTCTAATAAATAGAATGCGTAATAAAACATAATTTTTCTATGACTAGCATCAAAATAGGCATAATCTACTATTTTTAAAGCTAAGTTCCCAAGAGCCATTGGAAAATTCAATTCTAAAACCTCATTCAAATTATTAATCGATTTTACATATCTACCACATTGGGAAAGAATGTTTCCATAATTAACAGTTACCTGTAGAAAAAGTCCATCTATATAAGCTTTTGAAATTTCATATGCTTCCGTACTTAACATCGACACCTCATCATATCCCAACAAACACAAGTCCTTTATCACTTGAAACAAATAAAGGCACCGTTCATAAGTCTGTTCTACAGCATCCGTATTTCCCTCTTTTGATAAAATCCCCATTAAGCTGGTAGCAGAGCAATACAAATAACTAGCTTTCATCATCGTTTCTAGCTCTTCTTTATGTCCTAAATCAAAACATATACCGCTTAATTTTAAAGATGTGATTGTGTCGCCAGAATCCAGAGCTTGGTCACATCTAAGTTGCATATCTTCTAGCTTTTGATCTTCCCACCATTTTTCGATTTTTAATTCCTCCCTTGAACACAGTAAAGTTACTCAATATCCTTTAATTGAATAATTTCGTCAATCACATCTATATAGTGACACTCATTGTTCACAATCCTGTCGACGCTTCTTCAACAGTTTATTTTTATCGTTCTTTATGTTTTCAATATCCTTTCTAATGAATGTAGTCAAAAAAAAGTAGAAACTTTGCTTCTTTTAATTCGCAAAATCACAATCAATACTATAATTAATTGTGGTTTTCCAAATTTATTGATAGCTAGCAACTTTTTTATAGTAACTTTTTTATCACTACAAGTTTGGTTAAAAAAACTTTGAATCTTGCTATTAGAAATATTCTTATTTACCTTTAAAATTTTAACACTCTTAGATAAATTAAAAATATGGTTCATATTAACTTCAGTTCCCTTTATCGAAAAACAATAAAAAATATTTACAATTTGACAAAATGAATAATAGTTATAGTATAGCTCAAAAGAAAGCAAACGTAAAATCATATTTATAATTTTAATACTACAAAAATACCGACTCTATTTGCTGTAGAGTCGGGAAGGATAAATTATTATCGCTTCGTGGCGATATAGTACTTATTTCAATTGTTTCATTCTAACTTTTTCTGCTCCAGCTAACTCTTCAAGCTGATTTTCTACATTAAACATCAAACTAGAAAATTGTTGGTAAAAAGTAATAAACAAGATTGAGTTCGCATGGAATTCTCTTACAATCTTCTTCTTGTTTAATGGTTCTTCATTTTAAAAAAATTCATGAATACTATTCAACGGTTTCTCCCATGAATTTAGTTGTTCTATCGTTTCTTGCAACCGATAAACACTTTGATAGCTAATTTTTTTACTGGTTGATTATTATTCGTTAAGTAGCTAGCTTCCTTATTTCCCATCTTCATTATCTCCGTTCAAGTTTACTATATTTTTTTCAAAAGAACTTTCTTTTACTTTAAAGTTATAAATTACTTCTAATATTGCACCGTAATCTTTATGAAATAGAGTGAAGATTTTTTCTATCGCATAATAATTCTTAACCATTTCTTCACATTTTAATTCTTTGTTACTCTCATCATAAAGTGCAGAATCAAAAAATTTATCTACAACTTCCAACGCTTTATACCACGAATCCAGCTTTAACAACTCATACTCTAGTGTTACTGATTTTAACTTTCTATTCATTCGCTCTTCGTTCTATGCGTTTATTGCATAAGACAACTCATGCGAATATTGCATAAAAAGTCAATATGCAAAAA
Organism: Vagococcus entomophilus; assembly: GCF_003987595.1. Classification (NCBI taxonomy): domain Bacteria; kingdom Bacillati; phylum Bacillota; class Bacilli; order Lactobacillales; family Enterococcaceae; genus Vagococcus; species Vagococcus entomophilus. The sequence continues at coordinate 97,207 of NZ_NGJZ01000004.1, forward strand.
ACTCATAACCTAAAATAATGGTGAGATGATACTATGTTTCAACGCATTCGTAACTTACGTGAAGATAATGATCTAACGCAAGAACAACTTGCTAGACTTTTAAATGTCAGCCAAGCAACTTATTCTCGTTATAAACAAGGAGAGTTAGATATACCGATTCAGTCTTTAATCAAGCTTGCACAATATTATTCCACTAGCATTGACTATCTGGTAAATTTAACAAATACTAAAACACCCTATGATAACTTATCTGTAAGTATTTTATATTTACAATCCAACTTCTATATCCTTACAATTTCCTTTTCAAGCTCCTCTATGAACATTTCTAAGTAAATAGAATCATTCGCTTCACTAATCATATAATTATTTTCTTTTTTGTTATACTGAAATAATCGAATGTCTTTCATTTTTTTGTCCTTATCTATTCCATAATAAATGATAGAGGAACCTTCCAAAGTCAATCCTAGTTCACCAAAATTTTTTGTAAACACTTGATGCTCACCTTCGTTTTCAATATACATTGGAAATCCAAAAAATAAATTACTATTCTTCTCATTTACTGAAAAAGGAATAACATGCAATCTGTTTTTCTCAACTTCTGCATAAATATAATACATTATTTCTAATTGATTGTGGTTTTCACTTTGTTCAATAAATTCGTCTTTATATCGTCCAGCATATAAATTAGGCATTCCCAACATTGAAGTATAGACTAAATGTCCTACTCTTTTTCCATACGTTCCATTGTTTAGAACATACTTAGCTACCGCTAACCACATCATATCGTCATATGTACGTTTTGCTGGTGGAATAGCTTCAAAAATAGAAAAAAGTATACTATCACTAAGTTTCACGTCAAAATTCTGCTCAATCAAATCATATAAATATTCATCAGCTCTCCCATACAAAATCTGATCTGGCATCATTTTACCTAACAAAGCTATCTTTTCTAACTTATCTCGTTTGGGAATACTAACCCCTTTTTCCCAATTATTAACAGAGCTTCTTGGAGAATTACCTATTAATTTCCCAAACTCCTCCATACTATAACCTAAATTTGTCCTAATTTCTCGTATTCTATTTGCAACCTTCTTTTTATTAGGCTTCATAATCATTGTTCTTTTCAACTAATATGCTAAATCTACCATAACAGATTCTATATTTAGAGTAAAACACATTTGTACTATTTTTCGTACTAAAACATATTAACAAGCCATCTATTCTTGTTTTACACTATTTTTATACTAAAATATGTACTAAAAAGAAAGAAGGAATGTAAAAATGGCAGTAAAAATTAGTGATTTAGTTTTACCTGAGAACAAATTAGAAAAAGAGTATCAAGTAGTACAAGTAACAAAATGAAAAAAAGACGGTGAAGTACTAGGTTGGACATATGAATGTGTCTTACCAAAATTACGCTTTGAAAAAGTTAGTGTAAAAATCTCGAGTGAATTTCCTGTTATTGCTAAAGAAGAACTGGAAGCTCCAGGAATGGCATTAGTTTCTTTTGAGGGATTATCAGTTTCTGCATGGGGCCGTGCTAATGGACAATTTGTTAGTTATAGACTTTCTGCTACTGCAACCTATGTAAAACTCATTACTCAAAAATAATGGGAAAGCAATTTTTTACCGCCCATGAAGTCATTCAACAAGTTCATGGGCTTCACTCTCTATCTACGTTAAATAAGTGGGCAAATTTTATTCAAAAAGAATGTGATTATACTTTTCAATACGAATACATCCCCTTTGTCAGTCATGGACGAAAGGGACAAACGAAACATCATCGGAAAACAAGGGTACTTTCTACAGAAGAAATTCAGAAACTTCAAGAAGTCGCTCATTTAATTCCGAAAATCGGACGCAATAAAGCTTTAAGACAATTGTTTGATGTTCACGAGAAAGTTGATTTGATGAAACATCATGAACTCATTAACTTTATTACAGAGATTTTCAATGAAAAATTGATAGAAAGAGATAAGATTATTCATGTGCTAGTCAGACAGTATAATGACTTAGACAAACGACTCATTGATTTATCCCATAGAGTAAAACAGATAGAGAAAACTTACGTACCTGATTCTGATAACACTTCCAGCGGGTGGTTTCGACGGAAGCGGTAGGGCAAGCAAGCCCAACACCGCTTTCCGCTCGAAAACAACCACACGATGGACGTATTGTCTGGAATAAAGGTACAAGACTTTGTCAGTCATTCACCACTCAATTTCTAACTTTAGGAGTGATAAACGCTGTATACGAGTTACAATCAGAAAATCATTGAAACTCCTACGTATATAGGAATTTGGGAATATGAGCAACCAATCTATTCAAAGCAATCAAAAATAGAAGAAACAAAAAAAGAAAAACTTGAACGGCTAGAAGATAAAACAACACGAAAAAAATTTGATGAACTATCTGCACAAGGACAATATGACAGCCTAAAACGAAAACAAAAACATTATAAAACGAAACGATTTGATATTGCACGATTAATTGACACAAATTTTGACAAACAAACGAAATTTCTAACATTGACCTTCAAAGAAAACATAGAAGATATTAAATATACAAATAGTGAGTTCAAAAATTTATTAAACGATTAAATTATCAATTATATAAAACCAAGAAAGCTCAAATTCGCTATTTAGTTACGTGGGAAAAGCAACAGCGCGGAGCTATCCATTATCACATTATTCTCTTTCACTTCCCTTACGTTCCTCATAAACAGCTTTTAAACACTTGGGGACATGGTGAAGTTAGAATTAATAAAATTGATGTGGATAGTATCGAGAATCGAGGAAGATATATCAGTAAATATTTTGATAAAGGTTTAGAGCTAAAGGAACACAAAAAGAAAGCTTTCTTTAAATCTCAAAATTTACGCCTTCCTAAAGAAACAAAAAAGCGAACTAACACACCTTATAATATTGCAAATCAAAAAGTATTAGTAACGAAAGAATATACAAAAAAGAAACCATTCTTTTTTAGAGAATGGAACTTATACGAAGTCACGGAACCAATACTTATGTTTGAAGAAAGCAAAGTTCGTTACACAAAAATCAAAAAAAACGGAGTAGATATTCATGAATGAACTCACTATTCTATTATCCAAACAACAACAGCTACATTTACAACAACCATACATCAATTATTAACAACCGAAGTTAACCAATTTAGAACAGAATTTGCTTTAAATACACGTTATATCAAAAAGAAACAACTCTGGCACTATCTCAATTTATCCAACAACACCTTAGATAAATTAATTGCAGAAGGTTTGCCCAAAATCAATATTCAAGGGGTTGTTCTATATGACAAAATAGAAGTTGATTGCTGGTTAAAAAAGTTTAGTCAGTTAGCTTGAAGCATGTTCACTCACTTTATAGTAGTCTTACATTCTGACGTGCAAGAAGGAAAGTAGGAAAAACTATGGCAATAAAAAAAATGAATAATGGAAAATATAAAGTAAATGTCTACATGGGTGATGGTTTCTCTCGATTTGTTGCCTATGCCGATTCAAAAGAAGAAGCTATGATTCTTGAAAAAGAAGTGAAACTTCAAAAACTAAAGGGAGAATTCAAGAAAAAGAAAGGCGATTACACCTTTAAAGAAGTTTATGAAATGTGGTGGAAAAAGAAGTATATTATTACTAACCATCATGAACAAAGTACGTTAGACCGAACGAAAAGTGTTTTTCGCCTTCACATTCTCCCTTATTTAGGAGATAAAAAAATAAAGCATGTTTCATTTGATATTCTAGAAAATCTTCAAATTTTATGGGCATTTGGTGACGAAGAAAAGAAGATTAAACCGTATGCAAATTTCAAAGTTTGTGTATCTTATACAAAGCAAGTAATGAAATATGCTTTATTGAAAGGCTATATCACCACTAACCCTTATGAATTATTGGAAATGCCTGTAAATGAAGCACTCAAACGAAAAAAATATTATTCTATAGAAACTGTTCAAGAATCTTTAGAGTTAATGAAAAAAGAACATGGCTTTCAAAACTATACCCTCTTAGCTTTAACTTATTATTTAGGAGCAACAAAAGGTGAAATTTATCCTCTTATTTGGGCTGATATTGACTTTCAAAAACAATTAATCTCTTTATCACATAAGTTAGTTAAGAACAAAGAAACTGGCATATATGGGTGTGTAGAAGGAATGAAAAACTCCTATCGTTTTCGAACTACCCAGTAGCGGATTCCATCATTGAACTATTGGCAAAATGGGAAAAAGTGCAATTTAGTGAACTGCAATAAGTCAACATTTTCCCAACCAATGATCAATTTATCTTCACCTATACGACTCAAAAGAGAGAACTGAACCAACCTTTGCATCCAGGCTATCTTAACAATAAACTTGATGCTCTTTCAAAGAAATTTGACCTTCTCAGAATAACGCCCCACGGCTTGCGACATACTTTTGTCGGTGACCTTTTAAATAATGGTGTGGACAATTTTATCGTAAAATCTCTCGTAGGTTATGCAGAAACCTCAAACATGATTAGAGATGTTTATGGACACACGAACGATCAGACAAAAATAGATACCCTTAAACGTTTAGAAGAGTATAGAAATGTCAGCCAGAATGATTGATTGGTTGGTTACGAGTACGAAAAAAGTCGTCACCAAACTCGTTACCAAATCAAAAAGACACCTTCCAACTGAATGGAAAGTGCCTTGACATTATTAATTGATTGGTACTCGATTTCTGAAGAAATCTCCGTCCCATACTGTATTCGTAAGCGAATAAATTCGCAACGACTCCAGCAATTAACGTTTTGAAAATTGGCTTGCTTTTCTTGCCTTTTTCAAACCTGGTTTTTTACGTTCTACCATACGAGCATCACGTGTAAGAAGTCCAGCACGTTTTAATGCTCCGCGGAAATCAGGGTCAACTTCTAGTAACGCACGAGCGATACCGTGACGAGTTGCGCCAGCTTGTCCAGCATATCCTCCACCGTCTACGTTTACAAAGACATCATACGCACCTTTTGTTTCTGTAACGCCAAAAGGTTGGTTGATGACTTCACGTAAGTCAGCATGTGGAATGTATTCTTCGATTGTTTTGTGATTCATAGTAATTTTTCCTGTACCTGGTACTAAACGTACGCGAGCTACAGATTTTTTACGACGGCCTGTGCCTTGATATTGTACTTGAGCCAATGGGTTTCCCTCCTTAAATTAGGTTAGTTAAATCTAGTACTTCTGGTTGTTGTGCTGCATGTGGATGTTCTGCTCCACCGTAAACGTTCAACTTAGACAATTGTTTGCGGCCTAAAGTGTTTTTAGGTAGCATTCCTTTGATAGAAGTTTCGATCAGTCTACGAGAGTTTTTAGCACGCAATTCGCCAGCTGATACTGATTTCAATCCACCTGGGTATTGGCTGTGACGGTAATACATTTTGTCTGTTTCTTTTTTACCTGTTAATTTTACTTTGTCTGCATTGATCACAATCACAAAGTCACCTGTATCCACATGTGGTGTGAATGTTGGTTTGTTTTTTCCACGTAGTACAGATGCTACAACTGCTGATAGACGTCCTAAAGGAACATCTGTTGCATCTACTACGTACCATTTACGTTCTACTTCGCCTGGTTTGGCCATATATGTTGTACGCACGTTAATTTCCTCCAATTTTTCTTCTGATGTTTGACACAATAAGTTTCCGGGGCTCATCGTGGGGCAAACAATACCATTTATCATGATACAGTGAATCCTTGATAAAGTCAATATGATTCGAACAATCTAGTCAATTTTATCGTAAAAAACTTGATCCAGATACAATCCCTCTGGATGAGCAGTGGGTCCCGCTAGGTTTCGGTCTTTGCTGGCAATGATTGTAGGCATGCTTTCTGGGTCTAGGCGCCCATTGCCCATCTTGAGTAAGGTTCCGACCACAATTCGAACCATTTTATACAAAAAGCCATCTCCACGAAAAGTAAATAGTAATTCGTCTTCATCTTTTCGATACTCGACTTTTGCTTCATATATAGTTCGAACTTTGTCTTCGACTGAGGTGCCTGACGCACAAAAAGCACTAAAATCATGCGTTCCTAGTAAATAGGTGCAGGCTTTTTGCATCGCTGCTATATCGATTGGATACGGAAAATAGCTGGCATAAAAACGTTTGAATGGACTTCTTGGTTTGCCAATGTCCACCCGAAATTTATAGGTCTTTTCTACCACGTGATAACGAGCATGAAAATCGTCTGGAACACGTTCCACACTTTTAACAGCAATGTCTTCTGCTGATTGAGTGTCAAAAGCAAAGCGAAACTTTTCTAAATTTGGAATTTCTTTGTAATCAAAGTGAATGACTTGTCCTTTGGCATGTACACCCGAATCTGTGCGTCCAGACCCAAAAATTGTAATGGGTTGCTGGTTGTTCAATTTTTTTAAGGTCTTTTCCAGTTCTTCTTGAACGGTTCGGGCGTTATGTTGGATTTGAAAGCCACAAAAATTGTGACCGTCATAAGCAATAATCGCTTTATATCTGGGCATAAAGCCCCTCCTTTTGTTGTTTATTTAACTACGGATGAGTAAGAGTACCGCTGTTAGGATCACAAAGACCAGCGCTACGCTAGTGTCTTTCATCTGCCAGTGAAGTACGCGGTACTTTGTCCGTCCTTCTCCTCCTTGGTATCCTCTTGCCTCCATCGCTAAGGCTAAGTCCTCCGCACGGTTAAAGCTGCTGACAAAGAGCGGAATCAGTAATGGGATAATCGCTCTCATCTTTTGCATAATACTCCCTTCATTAAATTCCACCCCACGCGCTCGTTGTGCATTCATAATTTTTTCTGTTTCATCCATTAAGGTTGGAACAAAACGCAAGGCAATTGAGAGCATGAGAGAGACTTCATGCGCAGGGAATTTTACCCTTTTAAGCGGTTGAAGCAATGATTCAATGGCATCTGAAAGTGACAATGGTGGCGTAGTCAGTGTGAGAAGCGTCGACATAAAAATAATCAACACAAAGCGACAAAAAATGAAAATGCCGTTTTGCACACCTAGAGAGGTCAGAGAAAAAATGCCCCACTCAAAGTAAGTTTCGCCACCTTTTGTAAAGAATACTTGCAGAATAACTGTAAAAAGAATCAGCCAAATCAAGGGGCGCACACCTTTTAAGAAAAAGCTAACGCTGACTTTTGATAAGGCAATGGCTAAAATGGTAAAAGCAAACATGCAGAAATAAGAAGCGATATTATTACATAAAAAGATAATGCCAATAAAATAAAAGCTTGCCAGTAATTTTGCACGTGGATCCAAGTGGTGAACAAAAGAGTCGCCTGGAATATATCGTCCTAATAACAATTTATTCATGCTTTTATTCCTCCTTGTTCCATTTGTTTCGTCAGTTCAGCGACCAACTCTTCCAACGTCAAGGGGATATGTGTAAATTGCATTCCTTTTTGCTGAAGCTTAAAGGCAAAGGCTGTTGCAGTTGGAACCCCTAATTGTTTAGACTCTAGCCACGCAACATCTTGAAAGACTTCTCTCGGTGTACCCGATTTTACAATTTCGCCCTTTTCTAGCACAAAGACTTGTTCGGCGTATTCAGCCACATCATCCATCTGATGGGTCACTAGAACGATGGTTTGTTGATGTTTTTGGTGCAATTCATGGAATAACTCAAGCATTTCTTTGCGCCCTTTTGGATCTAGCCCAGCTGTTGGTTCATCTAAGACGAGGATTTCAGGTTTCATTGCTAGTACCCCCGCAATAGCGACACGTCTCATTTGTCCCCCAGATAGCTCAAAGGGAGAGCGTTCTAAATAAGACTCATCCAATCCAACTAATTGAATCATTTCTCGTGCGATTTCCTTTGCCTCTGTGTCGGATACTCCAAAGTTTTTTGGGCCAAACATAATATCTTTCTCGACCGTTTCTTCAAAAAGCTGAGCTTCTGGAAACTGAAAAACTATTCCTACATGTTTTCGAATTTCTTTTAAATTTTTATTTTTGCTTTCTGGTACAATGACACGCTCACCGATGAGTACCTTGCCTGACGTCGGTTTGAGCAAGGCATTTAGATGTTGCAAGAGCGTAGATTTCCCACTACCTGTATGCCCAATCAGCGCGGTATAACTTTGTGCGGTGATTTTTAAATCAATATCATACAAAGCTCGTTGCTCAAAAGGGGTTTGTGGTTGGTAGGTATAGCCTACTTTTTCGAATTGAATGTCCACAGCCAATCCACCATCCCTTCTTCTGTAGTGTAATCCTCCGGTACTTGATAGCCTTTTGCAACTAGTGCGATTTTTAGCTTTTCAGAAAAAGGCAAATCCAAGCCCATATCAATCAACTCTCGACCATAGGCAAAGATTTCTTTCGGGGTTCCTTCTTTGAGCAATTGGCCTTGCTTCATTAACAAAATCCGATTGGCATTTGCGGCTTCGTCAATGTCATGCGTAATTGAAATCACCGTCAAATTTTCTTCTTCTTTAATTTGCTTGATTGTTTCGACCACTTCCTGACGTCCTTCTGGATCAAGCATACTCGTTGCCTCATCCAAAATAATCACATCTGGCCTTAGTGCCACAACGCCAGCAATCGCCACACGTTGTTTTTGGCCTCCAGATAGTCTGGAGGGCTCACGATCCATAAACTCGTCCATCCGTACTCGTTTGAGCGCATTTTGCACACGTTCAACCATTATGTCTCGCTTGATTCCTTGATTTTCTAATCCAAACGCAACGTCATCTTCCACCGTTGCTCCGACAAACTGGTTATCGGGATTTTGAAAGACCATGCCAATCCTTTTACGTGCTTCCCAGACACTCTCTTCTGTAAGTAATTGTCCATCAATCCAAACCTCGCCACGTGTTGGCACCAGTAACCCATCGATAATTTTTGCAAGTGTAGACTTTCCCGAACCATTGTGCCCAATCACTGCAATCCAGTCTCCACGTTTTATTTTAAATGAAATATCGTTTAAGGCTAAAACAGGCTCTGCCTCTTCTTCTTGCCGGTAATGATAGTCAATATTTTTTAATTCGATGATTGATTCCATTGACATTTCTCCAATTTTCTTCAATTTCTTTTAAACTCTGTATACCCACTTAGTATATAGAAAAAATGCAAAAAAATCTACGCGCAGCATCAGACTTCTGAATAAGTTGTCTGAATATTTAATAAATAGAGATTTAAATAAAATGGAATCGTATTTATACAATTTTTCTAAAAATATTCATCCCATAAAATCTTTAATTCATCAACACATTCGTCACGATTTTCATATATTTATGCAAAACATGAAGTTGTATACAAATCTTTCGTTTCGTATAATTTATTTAACAAAGATAAAGGAGTTTTAGACACTATGAAAAAAATAAATTCTAAAAAAATAATGGCAGCAACGATTGTCTTACTGAGCCTCTTGGTCGTTTTTCCAAAAGTAAAAGCATTAGCTGATAACATGCTAACTTGGGGTGGGGAAGAAAATATTAGCCAAATCAACCAAGCCTTAGACACCTTAAACACTAAACTGACTGCTAATAAAGCAACGATTGAAAACTTAAACGCAAAAGTTTCCAGTGGTAAAAACGAACTAGACAGCGCAAACCAAGCTGTGCAAACATATAGAAATCAAGTGAGTTCTTTAGAATCACAACTTTCTAGCTTGCAAAATCAGTTAAATGCCAAAAATAATGAATTAGCTGGCAAACAAAATGAAATTCAAGCAAAAATCTCTGAAATTAATCAAAAAATTGCTGAAGGCAATCAAAAAGTAAGCGAAAAACAAAAAGAAGTTGATCAAAAACAACAACAAGTAGCCACCTTAAATAATCAATTGGCTCAAGCAAATAATTCCGTCACTGCTTTACAAAATGAATTAGCTCAAACAAAAGCACAGCTTGCAGAACAAACACAAAAAAATCAAACACTAAGTGACTATGTTAAAAAATTAGAAAAAGCAAATAATGAGGTGCAACAAGTAAAAGAAAAGGCACAAACTATTGTAAACAATAATAAATAATCTAAAAAGAAGCGTCCTCTGTGAACAGAGGACGCTTCTTTTTTTTGATTTAAAAAAAAATACTAATTCCTATAATAGGGATTAGTTCCAAACAGACTTTCCGCACAACTTTATGATGAGTGCATACTCTCTGGCACAAACCAGAGAGCAGCCCTGAGCTAGACTCGGAGCATCCCACTCCAACATCATAACACTCTAAAAAGAAATCTCTATAAAGTGACGGTATAGTTTTTATTGAATTTTAAACAAGTTCGATGACAACCATAGGTGCTGCATCACCGCGACGTGGTTCTGTTTTTAAAATACGAGTATAACCACCTTGACGATCTGCATAACGAGGTGCAACATCATTGAATAGTTTTTGTAAAGCTGATTCAACAACGATTTCTTCATTTTCTTCACGAACAGTAGCGACTTCATTACGAACAAACGCTGCTGCTTGACGGCGAGCATGAAGATCTCCACGTTTACCTAAAGTAATCATTTTTTCAGCTGTTGAACGCAATTCTTTGGCACGAGCTTCTGTTGTGACAATACGTTCGTTAATGATTAGATCAGTTGTTAAGTCGCGCAACAACGCTTTACGTTGGCTGCTTGTGCGTCCTAGTTTACGATAACTCACGCTGGGTTCCTCCTTTTAGAAAGTTTTAATCATCCTGGCGTAAACCTAAACCTAAGTCATGTAATTTAACTTTAACTTCTTCCAATGATTTACGTCCTAAGTTACGAACTTTAATCATTTCTGGTTCAGATTTATCCGTTAATTCTTGAACTGTATTGATTCCTGCTCGTTTCAAGCAGTTGTATGAACGTACAGACAAGTCTAACTCTTCGATGGTCATTTCCAACATTTTTTCTTTTTGTGTTTCTTCTTTTTCAACCATGATTTCAGCATTTTTTGCTTCATCTGTTAGGTTTACAAAGATGTCTAAATGTTCGGTCATGATTTTTGCAGCTAAGCTAATTGCTTCTTGCGGCATGATGGATCCATCTGTCCACACTTCTAGTGTTAATTTGTCAAAGTCGTCTCTACGACCAACACGTGTGTTTTCAACTTGATAGTTAACACGACGAACTGGTGTATAGATAGAATCAACAGGAAGTACACCAATTGGCATATCTTCTTTTTTGTTTTCGTCAGCTTGAACGTACCCACGACCTGGTTTTACAACCAAACGGGCATGAAAAGTAGCACCTTCAGCAACTTCACAAATGTATAAATCTTTATTCAAAATCTCAACATCACTATCCGTTAAAATGTCACCTGCGGTAACAGTAGCTGGACCTGTAACATCGATTTCAAGTGTCTTTTCTTCTTCTGCAAAAAGTTTCAAAGCAAGACCTTTAATATTTAGAATAATTTGGGTTACGTCTTCTCTTACTCCATCGATTGTCGCAAATTCATGCAAGACCCCATCGATTTGCAGATTTGTAATTGCTGCACCGGGTAAAGAAGAAAGTAAAATGCGGCGTAGAGAGTTGCCCAAAGTCGTTCCGTAACCTCTTTCCAAAGGCTCGATGACGAATTTGCCATAATCTCTATCTTCATCAATTTTGGTGATTCTTGGTTTCTCAAATTCAATCATGCTTATCTATACCCCTTTCAAAACGAAAAGTGCGTTGTTCAATGACGTTTTCAAGTTCATACTCAAAATGAAAGGACTCTCATTAAACACGACGGCGTTTTGGAGGGCGGCATCCATTATGAGGAACTGGAGTGACGTCACGAATTGCTGTCACTTCTAATCCTGTTGCTTGTAATGAACGAATTGCTGCTTCGCGTCCTGAACCTGGTCCTTTAACTGTTACATCAACAGATTTCAAACCATGTTCCATAGAAGCTTTTGCTGCTGCTTCAGCTGCCATTTGTGCTGCGAAAGGTGTAGATTTTTTACTACCTTTAAAACCTAATGAACCAGCTGATGACCAAGCTAATGCATTTCCATGAACATCTGTAATCATTACAATTGTATTATTAAAAGTAGAGTGGATATGAGCCACACCAGATTCAATATTTTTTTTGACACGGCGTTTTCTACTAACTTTTTTTGCTGCCATGAAGTTCTAACCTCCTTCACTTACTTATTATTTTTTCTTACCTGCGATTGAACGTGCTGGACCTTTACGAGTACGTGCGTTGTTCTTTGTATTTTGTCCGCGAACTGGCAAACCACGACGATGACGGATTCCACGGTATGAACCGATTTCCATCAAACGTTTGATGTTTAAGTTCACTTCACGACGAAGATCCCCTTCAACTTTCAATTTGTCCACTTCTGCACGGATTTTATCTGTTTGTTCGTTTGTTAAATCACGAACACGAATTTCCTCTGAAACTCCAGCGTTTGCTAAAATTTCTTGTGCTGTATTTTTACCAATACCATAGATATAAGTAAGAGAAATCACAACACGTTTATCACGAGGGATATCTACTCCTGCAATACGAGCCATTATTCGTTACACCTCCTATTAACCTTGACGTTGTTTATGTTTTGGATTTTCACAAATGACCATAACACGTCCTTTACGACGGATCACTTTGCATTTTTCACAAATTGGTTTTACTGATGGTCTTACTTTCATGATTATACCTCCTTGATTTTACGGAGTACAATTATTTAAAGCGATAAGTAATGCGACCGCGAGTTAAATCATACGGTGATAATTCCACAGTCACTTTATCTCCTGGAAGAATACGAATATAGTGCATTCTGATTTTTCCAGAAACATGCGCTAAAACTACGTGTCCATTTTCCAGTTCTACTTTAAACATTGCATTCGGCAAAGTTTCGACGACTGTACCTTCAATTTCAATCACATCATCTTTCGCCACGCATAGTACCTCCTTATACTTGTTTCGTGCGCTACACACGATAAAACGGCGGAAACTCTTGCTCCACCTAAGTTACTTCAACTAACGTATTATACCATACCCTCATACGAAATTAAAGTTAGACTTGACATTTCTATTACACAATCAACAGAATGACGAGCTTAGAGTAAACACGCCAGAATAGAGAGCATACATGCTGGCTTTACAATTAGTTTTTATCAATGATTTTTTCAACATCTTTAAAAACATCATCAATTGCGCGATTTCCATTGATCGTGTGCAAAAGGTTTTGTTCTTCATAAAACGCTAAGATTGGTTTGCTATTTTCGATGTTGACGCTTAGACGATTTTTAACCGTTTCCGGTTTGTCATCTTCACGTTGGTAAAACTCATGTCCCCCACAGCGATCACAGGTACCTTCTACTTTTGTCGGATGATTTAATTTATGATAGGTTGCCCCACATTTTTTACAAATAAATCTTCCAGCCAAACGTTCTACTAAAACTTCTGCCTCTACATCGATATTAATAACGGCATCAAGCTTTTTGTTTAATTGTTTCAATATAGTTTCAAGTGCTTGTACTTGATCATATGTCCGAGGAAAACCATCTAATAGAAATCCTTTTTCAGTATCAGCTTGGGCCAAGCGATCTTTTACTATACCATTCGTCACTTCATTTGGAACCAATTCACCCTTATCAATGTAGGATTTAGCTTCTAGTCCCATTGCGGTTTCGTTTTTCATTGCTTCGCGGAACATATCTCCAGTGGAAATATGTGGAATATGATAGGTATCAATAATCCGTTCAGCTTGAGTCCCTTTACCAGCGCCAGGCAGCCCCATTAAAATGAGATTCATACGTCTTCCTCCTTAAGTATGAGGACGCGTGTTGAGGAAATCCTCAACACATGACTCTTACTTGTTGATAAATCCAGTATATTGGCGTTTCATCATTAAACCTTCTAATTGTTTCACTGTTTCTAGTGCAACTCCAATTACGATCAATAAACTTGTACCACCCAAACCGATTGATTGAGGCAAGTCCCAAAGTTTTTGGGCAATAATTGGTAAAACAGCAACCAATCCTAAGAAGATTGAACCTACAGTACTCAAACGAATTAATAAAGAAGAAATAAAATCTTCTGTCCCTTTTCCTGGACGTACACTTGGAATGTAACTTCCTTGTTTTTGTAAGTTCTCAGCAACTTTTTCAGGATTAACCTGTACGAATGCATAGAAGAAAGTAAAGGCAACAATTAGGACAGTATAAATCGTCCCACCTAGTAATGTCGAATAGTTAAACACCTGACTAAGAATTTTATACCAGCCTTCTTCACCGTGTGAATTACTAAATAGTTGTAATATCGCACTTGGAGTGGAAATTAATGAACTAGCAAAAATTACTGGAATAACTCCGGCAGCATTCACTTTTAAAGGCAAATAGCTGCTTTGAGGTGCTCCGGCAACACGTTTTGTATACTGAATTGGAATTTTTCTTTCTGCTTGTTGTACATAAGTAACAACTGTCACAATAAGTAAAATTGCAATAATCAGTAGAACAATGAATAAGATAGATTTCCAAAGATCCGCAGAATTAATTCGTACAAAGTATGTAGAATAGATTTGTTGGATTCCTTTTGGCAATCTTGAGATAATCCCTGCAAAGATAATCATTGAAACACCGTTTCCGATTCCTTTTTCAGTGATCTGCTCACCCATCCACGTCAATAACATCGTACCCGCCGTCAAGATAAGTCCAATACTAATATAAGAATATACATTGGCATTTTTCACAAAGCCTAGTGATACGTAGCGATTAAATCCTGCTGTTATACCAAAAGATTGGATAAACGCTAAAGCTAACGTTAGATAACGAGTCGCTTGATTTAATTTTTTACGTCCAACTTCCCCTTGTTTCGACCACTCAACAAACTTTGGAACAATGTCCATTTGTAACAACTGGATTACAATCGAAGCTGTAATATATGGCGAAACTCCCATTGCAAACAATGAGAAGTTTTCCATTGAGCTCCCACTAACTGTGTTGAGCATTGTAAAAAGTGAGTTGCTACTCAATTCTACAAGTTTCTTAGCATCAACACCTGGAACTGTGACACTTGCACCAATACGAAAAGCAAAAAGAATAAGAAATGTAAAAAAGATTTTATTACGAATTTCTTTCACTTTAAAAGCGTCTTTTACAATTTTCAGCATTAGATCACCTCGATTGATCCACCAGCAGCTTCAATAGCTTCTTGCGCAGATTTTGAAAACTTAGTTGCTTTTACTGTCAATTTTTTAGTGATTTCACCATTCGCTAAGACTTTAACGCCTGATTTTTCATTTTTCACAACACCTGCTTCAACTAAAACAGTTGGTGTTACTTCTGTACCATCTTCAAATTGATTTAGTGCATCTAAATTAACAACAGCATATTCTTTACGGTTGATGTTTGTAAATCCACGTTTTGGTAAACGACGGAATAAAGGTGTTTGTCCACCTTCAAACCCTAGACGTACGCCACCACCTGAACGAGAATTTTGACCTTTTTGACCGCGACCAGAAGTTTTCCCGTTACCTGATGATGTACCACGACCTACACGATTACGCACTTGACGTGATCCTTCAGCGGCTTTTAACTCATGAAGTTTCATTGATTTGGCACCTCCTTAAAAGTGTTTCTCTTTAAATATTATTATACTTCTTCAACGTCCACTAAATGTGAAACAGTATTAACCATACCCTTGATTGCTTCATTGGCAGGTTTTACAACAGTGCTGTTTAGTTTTTTAAGCCCTAGTGCTTTCACTGTATCACGTTGATTTTGAGGACGTCCGATTACACTACGTTTTAACGTAATTTTTAATTCAGCCATTTTAATGTCCTCCTTATCCGATTAATTCTTCAACAGTTTTGCCACGAAGCTCAGCTACTTCTTCAGCACGTTTTAATTGTTTCAATCCTTCAACTGTCGCACGTACCACATTAATTGGTGTGTTTGAGCCTAGTGATTTACTTGTAATATCTGCAACGCCTGCTAATTCTAATACGGCACGAACAGGTCCACCAGCAGCAACCCCAGAACCGGCAACAGCAGGTTTCATTAAGATACGTCCACCGCCGAACACTCCGATTACTTCATGAGGGATGGTAGAACCAACCATTGGTACTTCCACAAGATTTTTCTTAGCATCTTCAATTGCTTTACGAATTGCTTCAGGTACTTCTTGTGCTTTACCAGTACCAAATCCAACATGACCGTTTTTGTCACCTACGACAACTAATGCAGCAAAACGTAAACGACGTCCACCTTTTACAACTTTAGTTACACGGTTAATAGCAACAACGCGATCTTCTAATTCTAATTGTTTTGGATCAATATAAACCATGAATGGTGTTCCTCCTTCTTTTAAAATTCTAGTCCATTTTCACGCGCTGCTTCTGCTAAAGCTGCAACACGGCCATGGTAAAGGTAACCACCACGGTCAAAGACTACTTCTTTAATTCCTTTTTCAGTTGCTTTTTTAGCAACTAACGCACCAACAGCTTTGGCCGTTTCAGTTTTTGTTCCACCTGAAATTTCTTTATCTAAGGTAGAGGCACTTGCTAGCGTCACACCCGCTACGTCATCAATTACTTGCGCGTAGATGTTTTTGTTAGAACGGAAAACGTTCAAGCGTGGGCACTCAGCAGTACCAGAGATTTTTGCGCGGACACGTTTGTGACGGTTTAAGCGCACTTTGTTTTTGTCTGGTTTTGAAATCACAATTGTCACCTCTTTGTATTTTTTCGCTGCCAATTGGCAGACTGAACGTGAATACTCTGACACAGTCTAGACAATACACATCGTATAAAGTGTCTATACTGTGCACAAACATTCAACGATTATTTCCCAGTTTTACCTTCTTTACGTCTTACGAATTCACCAGCATAGCGAATTCCTTTGCCTTTATAAGGTTCTGGAGGACGAATTCCACGGATATTTGCCGCAAGTTCGCCAACATGTTCTTTGTTAGCTCCTTTAATTACTACTTGAGTATTTGCAGGAACTTCGATTGTTACGCCTTCAGGAGCAACAACTTCTACCGGATGTGAATACCCAACATTAAGTACAAGTTTTGATCCTTGTAATTGTGCACGGTACCCAACCCCGATTAGTTCTAACGCTTTTTGGAAACCTTCGCTCACACCAACAACCATGTTGTTTAGGTTTGCTCTCATTGTTCCATGTAACGCGCGATTTACTTTTTCATCGTTTGGACGAGTAAGGTTGATTTCGTTTCCTTCGATATTGATTCCAATTTCAGAAACAAATTTACGAGTCAACTCACCTTTAGGTCCTTTTACAGTAACTTCATTTCCATTTTGTGTAACTGTTACACCTGCAGGAATAATAATTGTTTTATTACCAATACGGCTCACTTCAAGACACCTCCTTGTAATGTTATTAAATTACCAAACGTATGCGATTACTTCGCCACCGATATTACGTTCTCTAGCTTCTTTGTCAGTGATAACACCTTCAGAAGTTGAGATAATCGCAACACCTAGACCGTTTAATACTTTTGGTACTTCGTCTGCTTTTACATAAGCACGCAAACCTGGTTTTGAAATACGTTTTAAGTTCGTGATAACACGTTCTTCGTTTTTGCCATATTTCAAAAATACACGGATGATGCCTTGCTTGTCATCTTCAATATACTCAACATCGCGTACAAAACCTTCACGTTTCAAGATTTCAGCGATATCACGTTTAATTTTTGAAGCAGGTACTTCTAATGATTCGTGTTTAACCATGTTAGCATTACGTACACGAGTTAGAAAATCTGCAATCGGATCTGTCATGACCATTGAATTATTTACCTCCTTTATGCGGGTTTTTCTTTGTTACCAGCTAGCTTTCTTCACGCCGGGAATTTGTCCTTTATAGGCAAGTTCGCGGAAGCAAATACGGCAAAGTTTAAATTTACGATAAACTGAATGTGGACGACCACAACGTTCACAACGGGTATATTCTTGAGTTGAGAATTTTGCAGGGCGTTTGTTTTTAGCAATCATTGATTTTTTAGCCACGTAGTTCGCCTCCTTTTTTTATTTTTGGAATGGCATTCCAAGTTGTGCTAATAATTCACGAGCTTCCTCATCTGTATTAGCAGTTGTTACGATAACGATATCCATACCACGTACTTTATCGATTAAATCATAATCAACTTCTGGGAAGATTAATTGTTCTTTAACACCTAAAGTATAGTTTCCGCGTCCATCGAATGATTTTTTGCTTACACCATGGAAGTCACGAACACGTGGTAGAGAAACTGTTACTAATTTGTCCAAGAAATCAAACATTCTTTCGCCGCGTAATGTTACTTTACAGCCGATTGGCATGCCTTCACGTAAACGGAAACCAGCGATTGATTTCTTAGCTTTTGTAATCATCGGTTTTTGACCTGAGATTAATGTTAGTTCTTCTACAGCTTTATCCAAGTTTTTTGCGTTTGAAACCGCATCACCCACACCCATGTTGATTACAATTTTCTCAACTTTTGGAGTTTGCATTACAGATGTATAATTAAATTTTTCTACTAATGCTGGAGTTATTTCTTTGACATATTTTTCTTTCAGACGGTTCATTCAGTTGCACCCTCCTTCCTTGATTCTTACTTATCTAAAACTTCACCAGTTTTTTTGGAAACACGGACTTTTTTTCCGTCAATTTCTTTATAACCGACACGAGTTGCTTCGCCGTTTGATGGATCAATTAACATAACATTAGAAACGTGAATTGGCGCTTCTGTTTCGATAATTCCACCTTGTGGAGCAGCTGCGTTAGGCTTTTGATGTTTTTTCATCATATTTACGCCTTCAACGATTACTTTATCTTTTTTAGGGAACGCAGTTAAAACTACGCCTTCTTTGTTTTTGTCTTTCCCAGTGATAACTTTTACTTTATCGCCTTTTTTAACGAACATTTTTGTTTCGCACCTCCTTTAAAAAAGTCTTTATTATAACACTTCTGGTGCTAGTGAAACGATTTTCATGAAATTGTTTTCACGTAGTTCACGAGCTACAGGGCCGAAAATACGTGTACCACGTGGACTTTTATCATCACGGATAATAACACATGCATTTTCATCAAATTTGATATAAGAACCATCATTACGACGAGCTCCTGATTTAGTACGTACAATTACGGCTTTAACTACTTCGCCTTTTTTGACAACACCGCCTGGCGTTGCTTGTTTTACAGTAGCAACGATAACATCGCCAATGTTTGCAGTTTTGCGTCCTGATCCGCCTAACACTTTAATTGTTAGTACTTCGCGGGCTCCAGAGTTGTCAGCGACTTTTAAACGACTTTCTTGTTGGATCACGTTGTGTATCCTCCTTTCAGATTTTAAGCTTCAATCTATAGGAAAATCTCGCTTAGATAATAACTGCTTCTTCAACTACCTCTAGTAAACGGAAACGTTTTGTAGCCGATAATGGACGAGTTTCCATAATTTTCACGATGTCCCCAGTTTTTGCAACGTTGTTTTCATCATGTGCTTTGTATTTCTTAGAATATTTAACACGTTTACCGTAGATTTTGTGTGTTTTTTTCGTTTCAACAACAACAACAATGGTTTTATCCATTTTGTCAGAAACCACACGGCCTTGATAAACTTTACGTTGATTTCTTTCTTCAGTCATACGTTTAATGGCCTCCTTCCATATTAAGCTTGTTCACGCAATACAGTTTTGATGCGTGCAATCGATTGACGTACTTCTTTAATACGCGCAGTGTTTTCTAGTTGCCCAGTTGCAAGTTGGAATCTTAAGTTAAACAATTCTTCTTTGAATTCTTTTTCTTTTTCAAGCATTTCGGCAGTGGTTAATTCTTTGATATCTTTAACCTTCATTCGATTCACCACCCATTTCCTCACGTTTTACAATTTTAGTTTTCACTGGTAATTTGTGAGAAGCAAGTCTTAATGCTTCGCGAGCAACTTCTTCAGGTACGCCAGCAACTTCAAACATGATTTTTCCACGTTTTACTGGTGCTACCCAGCCTTCAGGAGCCCCTTTACCAGATCCCATACGTACCCCAATTGCTTTGGCAGTATAAGACTTATGAGGGAAAATTTTGATCCATACTTTCCCACCACGTTTCATGTAACGAGTCATCGCAACACGAGCAGCTTCAATTTGACGGTTTGTAATCCAATGTGAATCAACAGCTTGTAAGCCCCATTCACCAAAAGATACTTCTTTGCCACCTTTAGCTTCCCCACGCATTTTTCCTCTAAACTCACGACGGTGTTTTACACGTTTAGGTACTAACATGATTATTTCCCTCCTTTCTCAGTGTTCTTTTTTTCTGGAAGAATTTCTCCACGATAGATCCACACTTTAACTCCTAGTTTTCCGTATGTTGTATCTGCTTCTTCCCAAGCGTAATCGATATCCGCACGCAATGTATGAAGCGGAACAGTTCCTTCAGAATATCCTTCTGCACGGGCAATATCAGCACCGTTTAGACGTCCAGATACTTGAGTTTTAATTCCTTGTGCTCCTGATCTCATTGTACGTTGAATCGCTTGTTTTTGTGCACGACGGAATGCTACACGGTTTTCTAATTGACGTGCAATTCCTTCTGCCACTAATTTAGCATCTAAATCTGGTTTTTTGATTTCCACAATATTGATGTGTACACGTTTACCAGTTAATTTATTTAATTCTTTTCTTAGGTTTTCAACTTCAGATCCGCCTTTACCAATTACCATACCTGGTTTAGCTGTGTGAAGAGAAATGTTTACACGTTTTGCAGCGCGTTCGATTTCAACTTTTGACACAGCGGCATCAGCAAGGTTTTTAGCGATAAACTTACGGATGTTTAAGTCTTCGTGCAAGTATTCTGCATACTCTTTTTCAGCATACCATTTGGCATCCCAATCACGGATAACACCGACACGCATTCCAATTGGATGTACTTTTTGACCCACTGGTTGTCCCTCCTTATTTTTCTGTTACAACTACTGTAATATGACTTGTTCTTTTGTTGATTGGTGATGCTGATCCTTTCGCACGAGGACGGAAACGTTTCATTGTTGGTCCTTCGTTTACAAAAGCTTCAGATACAACCAAATTTTCAACATCTAAGTCGTAATTGTTTTCTGCATTTGCAACTGCTGATAATAATACTTTTTCGATCAATCCAGCAGATTTGTTTGGCGTGAATTTCAATACTGAAATTGCTTCTGCTACGCTTTTCCCTCTAATAAGATCAATCACAATACGTGCTTTACGAGGTGAAGTGCGAACTGTTTTAGCAGTTGCCTTTGCTGAAGTAATTTGTTCTGACATTTGCAATTCCTCCCCTCATTAATTAACGTGTTGTTTTCTTATCGTCGGCGCCATGTCCACGATATGTTCTTGTTGGTGCGAATTCACCTAATTTGTGTCCAACCATATCTTCTTGGATATAAACTGGGACATGCTTTCTTCCATCATATACAGCAATTGTATATCCAATAAAACTTGGGAATATGGTAGAACGGCGAGACCATGTTTTAATCACTTTTTTCTTTTCAAGGTCTTTTTGTGCATCCACCTTCTTTAAAAGATGATCATCAGCAAAAGGGCCTTTCTTCAAACTACGACTCATGGTGAACCTCCTCTCAAAATGTATGACTATTTAAGCCACGAGTACCTGTTTATTTTGTTTTACGACGACGAACAATAAGTTTGTCAGATTGTGCTTTTTTATTACGAGTTTTGAACCCAATAGCAGGTTGACCCCATGGGCTAACTGGTGCTTTACGTCCAACTGGTGCTTTACCTTCACCACCACCGTGTGGGTGATCGTTAGGGTTCATTACGCTACCACGAACTGTTGGGCGTTTTCTCATCCAACGGCTACGTCCAGCTTTACCAATGTTAATCAATTCATGTTGTTCATTTCCAACAGAACCAATTGTTGCACGACATGTAGCAAGAATCATACGTACTTCACCTGAGTTCAAGCGAATTAATACATATTTACCTTCTTTACCAAGTACTTGTGCGCTAGTTCCAGCAGAACGAATTAATTGTCCGCCTTTACCAGGTTTCATTTCAATGTTATGAACAACAGTACCAACTGGGATGTTTGAAAGTGGTAATGCATTCCCTGGTTTGATATCTGCTTCAGGACCTGAAACAATTTGTGTTCCAACTTCTAATCCCTTTGGAGCTAAAATGTATGTTTTCACTCCATCAGTGTAGTGAATCAACGCAATATTTGCTGATCTATTTGGATCATACTCGATTGTTTTCACAACTCCGACAACGTTGTCTTTGTTACGTTTGAAATCAATCACACGATATTGACGTTTATGACCGCCACCTTGATGACGAACAGTGATGCGACCATTGTTATTACGGCCAGCATTATTTTTAAGTGGTTGTAACAAAGTTTTTTCAGGTGTTGATGTTGTGATTTCCGCAAAATCAGAACCTGTCATGTTACGACGACCATTTGAGGTAGGTTTGTACTTCTTAATCGCCACGCGTTTTCCCTCCTATAATAATATTTTTATTTTTACTCAGCTTCAAAAAGTTGAATTTCTTTTGAATCGTCAGTTAACGTCACAATAGCTTTACGACGTTTTTTTGTATATCCTGCATATTTACCCATTCTTTTGAACTTAGGTTTCACATTCATGATATTCACGTTTTTAACTTTCACTTCAAAAGCAGCTTCAACAGCTTGTTTCACTAATGTTTTGTTTGCACGAGTATCCACTTCAAAAGTGTATTTTTTCTCATCCATCGCAAGCATTGATGCCTCAGTTATAACTGGGCGTTTAATTACATCTAGTAATTCCATTATGCAAGCACCTCCTCTACTTGAGTAAGAGCAGTTTGAGTAAATAATAGCTTATCGTTTGCTACTACGTCTAACACACTAACATTTTCTGCATTAACAACAGAAACGTTTGGCAAGTTACGAGCAGACAGTGCTACATTATCGTTATCATTTTCAAGAACCACTAATACTTTAGAATCAACACTCAAGTTTGTTAAAACTTGTTTGAATTCTTTTGTTTTAGGAGCTTCAAATTGTAACGTATCAACTACTACTAAATTATTTTCTGCAACTTTTTCTGATAAAACAGATTTAATTGCTAAACGACGAACTTTTCTAGGAAGTTTGTAGCTGTAAGAACGTGGTGTTGGTCCGAAGACAACGCCACCGCCACGCCATTGTGGTGAACGGATTGATCCTTGACGTGCACGTCCAGTTCCTTTTTGGCGCCATGGTTTACGGCCACCGCCACGAACAGCGCTGCGGTTTTTAACAGCATGTGTTCCTTGTCTAAGTGAGGCGCGATGCATCAAAATTGCATCATATACAACACTTTCATTTGGTTCGATCCCGAAAACAGCTTCGTTTAAAGTTACTTCACCGTTTTGAGTTCCATCTTGTTTGAATAATGCTACAGTTGGCATTCCTTAGTTCCTCCTCTCTTTACGATTATTTTGCAGCCTTATGAGCTGATTTAATTTGGATAAGTGATTTTTTAGCTCCAGGTACGTTTCCTTTGATAAGAACCACATTCTTTTCAACATCTACTTTTACGATTTCTAGATTTTGAATAGTAACGCGATCTCCACCCATACGACCAGCTAATTTTTTATTTTTAAATACGCGGTTTGGTGCTACTGGACCCATTGACCCAGGACGACGGTGATAACGAGAACCATGAGACATTGGTCCGCGGCTTTGGCCGTGACGTTTAATTGCCCCTTGGAAACCTTTACCTTTAGTTGTTCCTGTAACATCAACAATGTCTCCTGCTTGGAAAACATCCACCTTAACTTCTTTACCTACTTCATATTCTCCTAGCTCAACATTTTTGATTTCTTTAATGAAGCGCTTAGGAGTCGTATTTGCTTTCGCAACATGACCTTTCGCAGGTTTGTTCGCTAATACTTCACGTTTGTCTTGGTATCCAAGTTGAACTGCTTCGTAACCGTCTGCTTCGACAGTTTTGACTTGTAAAACTACATTAGGGGTAGCTTCAACAACAGTAACTGGGATTAATTCACCATTTTCAGTAAAGATTTGCGTCATTCCTACTTTTTTACCTAAGATTCCTTTGGTCATGAGTACACCTCCATCATCTTGATTTTATAGTTTAATTTCAATATTCACACCACTTGGTAAGTCAAGCTTCATCAAAGCATCAACTGTTTTTGGTGTTGGATTCACAATGTCAATTAGACGTTTGTGAGTTCGCATTTCGAATTGTTCGCGTGAATCTTTGTATTTGTGCGTTGCACGAATCACAGTATAAACTGAGCGTTCAGTTGGTAATGGAATTGGACCTGATACATCAGCACCAGTTCTTTTTGCTGTTTCCACAATTTTGTCCGCTGATTGATCTAAAATACGATGTTCATACGCTTTTAAACGGATACGAATTTTTTGTTTTGCCATGTTATTCCCTCCTTCGTCTGTTTTAAAACTAGACATAGCTCCGCGGAAATCTCCGACCCGCTCGTCCGTGGCAATGCGCCCGGGCGTGTCGCAACCTCCCGTTTCACAGCCTAAAACCCTTTAGTAAAGGATTCCTGTGCCTTTCTTAATTACTTAAGTCAGCACCTTTAAAAGTATACTAAAAAAAACCTTTAATAGCAAGGTTTTTTATGACTTTTTTTTATTTTTCTACTCTCTCTTTATAGAAACACTTTAAAAAGTAGCTTCAATTCTTTTGTGTTTGAATTCTTTGCAAATAAAAAAAGAGTGTATTCACTCGAATACACTCTTTCTATTATGACCCGTACGGGAATCGAACCCGTGATACCGCCGTGAAAGGGCGGTGTCTTAACCGCTTGACCAACGGGCCCTTAAAATAAATATAAAACGGAGAAGGAGGGATTTGAACCCTCGCGCCGGTTTCCCGACCTACACCCTTAGCAGGGGCGCCTCTTCAGCCACTTGAGTACTTCCCCAGTATCATAATGGATGGGCCTAAATGGACTCGAACCATCGACCTCACGCTTATCAGGCGTGCGCTCTAACCAGCTGAGCTATAGGCCCGTATTAAAAATATGATACTAAAGCGGGTGACGAGAATCGAACTCGCGACAACAGCTTGGAAGGCTGTGGTTTTACCACTAAACTACACCCGCATATTTAAAATGGCGCGGGACAGAATCGAACTGCCGACACATGGAGCTTCAATCCATTGCTCTACCAACTGAGCTACCGAGCCAAACGGTCTGGACGGGACTCGAACCCGCGACCTCCTGCGTGACAGGCAGGCATTCTAACCAGCTGAACTACCAAACCATAAACCGTTTTTATTATACTGTCACTTCTACTACTTTTCAAGTAGTAATTGCGGGGGCAGGATTTGAACCTACGACCTTCGGGTTATGAGCCCGACGAGCTACCTGACTGCTCCACCCCGCGATAATTGATCAAAAAGAAAAATAATTTTTTTCATCATAAAATGCTGTGTTCCTTTATATTACCTTCTAGAAGAATAACACTTAAGGTTTCAGCTAAGGAGGATAAGGGATTCGAACCCTTGCGTGCTTTTACACACCTGACGGTTTTCAAGACCGTTCCCTTCAGCCGGACTTGGGTAATCCTCCAAAATAAAGCAATGACCCGTACGGGAATCGAACCCGTGATACCGCCGTGAAAGGGCGGTGTCTTAACCGCTTGACCAACGGGCCGAACTATGAGTATTTTCTAAAATAGAATGGGCCTAAATGGACTCGAACCATCGACCTCACGCTTATCAGGCGTGCGCTCTAACCAGCTGAGCTATAGGCCCATATCACAAAATATGATATAAAGCGGGTGACGAGAATCGAACTCGCGACAACAGCTTGGAAGGCTGTGGTTTTACCACTAAACTACACCCGCATAAAACTAAACGGTCTGGACGGGACTCGAACCCGCGACCTCCTGCGTGACAGGCAGGCATTCTAACCAGCTGAACTACCAAACCATAAACCGTTTTTATTATACTGTCACTTCTACTACTTTTCAAGTAGTAATTGCGGGGGCAGGATTTGAACCTACGACCTTCGGGTTATGAGCCCGACGAGCTACCTGACTGCTCCACCCCGCGATAATTGATCAAAAAGAAAAATAATTCTTTTCATCATAAAATGCTGTGTTCCTTTATGTTATCTTCTAGAAGAGTAACACTTAAGGTTTCAGCTAAGGAGGATAAGGGATTCGAACCCTTGCGTGCTTTTACACACCTGACGGTTTTCAAGACCGTTCCCTTCAGCCGGACTTGGGTAATCCTCCAAAAACAAATATTTACAAATGGACCTTGTAGGACTCGAACCTACGACCGCCCGGTTATGAGCCGGGAGCTCTAACCAACTGAGCTAAAGGTCCAAGTTCAGATATAACAATCGCGGCGAAGGGGATCGAACCCCCGACCTCCCGGGTATGAACCGGACGCTCTAGCCAGCTGAGCTACACCGCGATAATAAAATTAAACGAATCCCTACTAAGAAACCATTTATAAAATCGGGAAGACAGGATTCGAACCTGCGACACCTTGGTCCCAAACCAAGTACTCTACCAAGCTGAGCTACTTCCCGAAAAAAATGCACCCAAGAGGAGTCGAACCTCTAACCTTCTGATTCGTAGTC
>NZ_NGJZ01000005.1 GCF_003987595.1 Vagococcus entomophilus
GACACGAAGTGTGGTGGCGATGGCGAGAAGGATACACCTGTTCCCATGTCGAACACAGAAGTTAAGCTTCTTAGCGCCGATGGTAGTGAAGGGTTTCCCTTTGTGAGAGTAGGACGTTGCCACGCTTTGAAACATTCCGCCATAGCTCAGTTGGTAGTAGCGCATGACTGTTAATCATGATGTCGTAGGTTCGAGTCCTACTGGCGGAGCTAGCAAAAATGGATAAATCGAAAGGTTTATTCATTTTTTGTTTTATAAATAGTTTAAAATAACAATGAGTAAAATAACATATTGACATATGTATATGCCATAGGTATAATCATAAATGTATCAATAAATTGCCGCCTTAGCTCAGCTGGTAGAGCACCACCATGGTAAGGTGGGGGTCGCCGGTTCAAACCCGGCAGGTGGCTTATTATAAAAAGTGTTAAAGTTTTGATTTATCAGAGCGATTAACGCTTTTTTTGTTTTTTGGACAAGAATTTTACGAAAGAATAAAAAAACAGATGAACATAAAATATCATAAATAAATTTTTGAGGTTTTATTATTTTTTGCGATTGTTTCATTTATGTGTATAGCGTTTGTATAATCTTTTGAGTCCTTGTGACCAAATTAGACACTGGTAGTCATTCGTGTGAGTTGAGGCCTGTTTAGCTAAAATGAGCTAGTTCAATTTAATGGGTTACGAGATATTTGTAATATTCTTATTAAACGACATCTAAATTTAATGATCTTTTCTCAATTTGAACTCATTGTTACAATAAATATCCGTTATAATGGTGGTTACAAGTAAGGGGAGGATGTCTTTGAAACAAAATATCCAACGGGATCCGTATTTTGATAATGCAAAGTTTATTTTGATTTTTTTAGTTATTTTCACACATTTTATCCAGCCTTTTGGTTCGGATAATGAAGTGGTTGAAACCCTCTATTTCTTTGTCTATACTTTCCATATGCCTGCTTTTGTTCTGATAGCTGGTTATTTTTCGAAAAAATTTTATCGAGTTGGTTATTTTAAGGATAAAGTGAATAACTTATTGAAGCTCTATCTTTTTTTCCAACTTGCTTATAGTTTGTTCTATTTTTTGATACAAGAAAAAACTAATTTTTCTTTGCAATTAATGTATCCAGAATGGTCATTATGGTTTTTACTCAGTTTATTTTTTTGGAATGTCTTACTACTCGTTTTTTCAAAGTTTCCACCATTTGCGGGGGTGCTTTTTGCTCTCGTGTTGGGGTTGATAAGTGGCTATATAGGAGGGATCGATAGTTTTATGAGTATCTCTCGCACGTTAGTTTTTTTTCCTTTTTATTTGACGGGCTACTATTTAAAACGAAATCATTTTTCGTGGATAAAGGAAAAGATCCCTAAATTCGCCAGTGTGTCTCTATTCCTATTAGTAGGATTGGGCTTTATTTGGGAGAATGATTGGTTGAATAAATATTGGTTATTTGGTTCTCAGCCGTACACACATTTTTTAGAAAATCCTGAATACGGTGCAATAGTCAGATTGCTTGTTTACGTAGTAAGTTTTGTAACCGTTACTGCTTTTTTTACTTTTGTGCCTCAGAAGCACTATTTCTTTACCAAATGGGGTAGAAATACACTATATGCGTATCTATTACATGGCTTTTTCATCAAAACATTCCGTACTTTTGACATTCAAGAATTTCCAATGACTGGGGAAATGTTTTCAGGTATTCTTTTTTTTAGCTTTCTACTCACTACTTTTCTATCCAGTGAAACTGTCTTAAAATATATGGGGGCTTTTAGGTGGTTTAGAATAAAAAGGAAAGCTTATCGATAAGTAAATAAATAAAAAAAATTTTGACAAGTTTTGTGCTGTGAGTTGCATATTTTAGTGTATCGTGTAAGATATATGGTGTAGATAGAAAGGAATGAACAATACACATGACAAAAGAGATTGGAAAAAAAATAATTCAAAAATTTGATAAAAATTTTAGTGAAGATAACAAGCACGTTGCAGTGCAACGTGCTGTAGTTAAAAATGGGATTTTAGCATCTTCTGAAAATCAACAAGCTTATGTTGACAACACTCCTGTTTTTTCTGTGGATTTAGACACTGGAAAAGTGGCGAACCAAAAACAAAGCGGACGGTGCTGGATGTTTGCTGCACTTAATACTTTCCGCCACAGAATTGCCGACAACTTCCGCCTAAAAGATTTTGAGCTATCTCAAAATTATACATTCTTTTGGGATAAGTTTGAAAAAGCTAATTATTTTTATGAAAATATTTTAAAAACGGCAAAAGATTCGTTAACAAGTCGTAAAGTAGCATTTTTACTTGCAACTCCTCAACAAGATGGGGGTCAATGGGATATGCTAGTGGCTCTTATCCAAAAATATGGAATTGTGCCAAAAGCAGTGATGCCAGAATCACAAAGTAGTTCAGCATCTAGTGAGTTAAATAATTTCCTAAATAAAAAATTGCGTAAAGATGCAGTAGTTTTGCGTAAGCTAGTTGCAGAAAATGCTTCAGAATCGGAGATTGCTACAGAAAAAGAAAAAATGTTAGAAGGAATTTATTCCATTTTGGCAACGGCATTAGGTACACCACCAGCAACTTTTGATTTTGAATATCGTGATGAAGACAAAAATTATCATTTAGAAAAAGATTTAACGCCTCAAACATTTTACGATAAGTTTGTGGGTGTGGACTTAAACGAATATGTTAGTATTATCAATGCGCCAACAGCAGACAAACCTTACAATCAATTATATACTGTAGAAATGCTCGGTAATGTTGTAGGTGGCAAAGAAGTACGTCACTTAAATGTTGAAATGTCTCTCTTTAAGAAATTGGCTATTGCTCAGATGCAAGCTGGAGAGTCTGTATGGTTTGGTTGTGATGTCGGTCAATATTCAAATCGTAAGGACGGCATTATGGCACTTGACATGTATAGTGTAGATGAAACGTTTGATGTGGACTTTAAAATGACAAAAGCGGAACGTCTAGACTATGGTGAAAGTTTAATGACACATGCGATGGTTCTGACTGGTGTAGATTTGGTTGAAGGACAATCCACAAAATGGAAAGTAGAAAATAGCTGGGGAGAAAAAGTTGGTTCAAAAGGATACTTTATCATGAGTGACGAATGGATGGATGAGTATACGTATCAAATAGTCGTTCGCAAAGAATTCTTAACGGATGAACTTAAACAAGCTTTAGCTGGAAACGTTACTGTTTTAGAACCATGGGATCCAATGGGAGCTTTGGCATAAATTATTTTTTGATGAAACTAATTATTAGTTGACGAATGTCATTTTTCGTGGTAAAGTTTATTAAAATAAAATGAGAAACACGTTGAGTAGGACAAGTAGATAAGTGATACTTTTTTAAGAGAGTCCTTGGTTGCTGAAAAAGGATAAAAGTCATGTATTGAACACACCTAGGAGTTACTTGTTTGAACAGCTACTATTACTTAGAGCTTATTAAAATATTTCGGGAAGCCCGTTATCGCTGATAGTTACGACTATCTAAGTCTTTTGTTGTGAAGCAAAAGTAAATTGGGGTGGAACCACGTTGAATAAAATTCTCGTCCTCTTGGCATTTTGCCAAGAGGATTTTTTTTATCCAAAATTATTTAAAGGATGTGACGTAATGAACTGGAAAAGAACGCTACCATCAGGTACGAAAGACAAACTATTTAACCAAGCAAGAGGCATTTTTCAAATGGAACAAGAAGTGAGTGAAGTGTTCTTTTCACGTGGGTATCAAAGAGTAGAGACTCCTAGTTTTGAATTTGAAGAGGTGTTTCAAATTCAAAACGCGAATGAACGAGCTTTGTACCGCTTTTTTGATCATAAGAACCGTTTGTTAGCACTAAGACCTGACATGACCCTTCCAATTGGCAGAGTGGTTGCGACTACGCATATAGTACCACCAGTTCATTTGTCTTATAGTGGAAAAGTTTTTCGCTCGAATGATGAGATGACTGGGGAACAAAATGAGCAAACGCAAGCCGGAATCGAAATCATCGGTTTTGATTCTTTGAAAGCAGAACTGGAATGTATCGTTTGTACAAAAGCGGTTTTAAAGAAATTGGAGATTACAGATTTTCATATTGAAATGGGCCATGCTCAAATTTATCAAGAAATTGTTCGAGAACTAAAGCTATCAGAAAAAGAGGAGGCGGAGTTCAAACAGTTTGTTCTAAATAAAAGTATTACCGATTTGAGAAACTTTGTCCGCAAACATCCAAGCTCGTTAGACGAATTTCTAATTGCATTGCCTAAACTTTTTGGTGAGGTTGAACCGATTATTGATCAGGCTAAATCAAAGGTAGACAATCCGATTATATTAGCAGCATTTGACCAATTACTAGCGTTAAACAATGATGCGAGACAATACGATGATTTGCTTTCCTTAACAGTAGATTTAGGACTTGTTCAAAGCTTTCAATATTACTCGGGCATTATTTTTAGAGGATTTGCTGATTTATTACCAGATTACTTTTTAAGTGGGGGAAGATACAACTCACTCTTAGAACAGTTCGGTAGCAATCCACTACCTGCTGTGGGTGTCGCGTTTAATTTAGATACATTAGCCGATTTGAAACAAAAATTGGGCATCTTTTATAAAGAGCAGAAGTTGAAGACGTTGATCCATTTTGACAAATCTCAAATGAAAAAAGCGGAAGAATTTCAAAAAAAGATTCCTTTCAGTAAGTTGAGTCTTTTTGACTCTCTTGAAAATAGTCGGGAGTTTGCTCAAAAATGGCAATATGATACTTTAGTAGTTGTGAAGAGCGAAACGGTCGAACAAATTATGTTAAAGGAGTAAGGAAAATGAAAACAATCACGATTGCTTTAACTAAAGGCCGTTTGGAACAATCAGCGTTGACATTGTTTTCAGCTGCTGGAATTGATTGTTCTTTTATGGCAGATAAGAAGAGAAAATTGATTTTTTTAAGTCCAGATGGGAAATATCGTTTTTTACTGGTAAAAGCTGCAGATGTGGTCACCTATGTCAAACATGGCGTAGCTGATATTGGTGTTGTGGGGAAAGATGTTTTGTTAGAGCATCCATATGGTTACTATGAAATGTTAGATTTAAAAATTGGCAAATGTCGGTTCTGCGTCGCCTCCACTATAGATTATGATCCAACTGATTACAAACGAAAAATAATTGCAACGAAATATCCGACTATTGCCTCACAACATTTTCAGGCAAAAGGAGAAGATGTTGAACTGATTAAAATTGAAGGCTCTGTTGAAATTGCTCCTGTTTTAGGGTTAGCAGATGCGATTGTTGATATTGTCGAAACCGGGACTACATTAGTCGAAAATGGGTTAAAAATCTATGAAGAAATTTGTCCAATATCGGGACGCCTAATTGTAAACAAGGCTTCGTTAAAGCGAAATAAAACATCAATTTTGGCACTAATTAAACAGTTAGAAGTAGAGATACAAAGGAGGCTGAAAAGATGAAGTGGATGATAGATGAAACTCGGATTATTCTGGAACAACTCGCAAGTGAAGCAAAAGAAAGCGGGCGAGAACAAGCGCAATATGAAACCAAAGTAAGAGAAATTTTATGGGAAATTGAAACGCGCGGTCAGGAAGCATTAAAAGAGTATTCAGAAAAGTTTGACAAATTCAAAGGAGACACATTTTTAGTCTCAAAGGAAGAGATCAAAGCTGCTACAAAAAGAGTGGAAACAGAAGTGATGGATGCGCTAAAGCAAGCCAAGCGGAATATTGTATCTTTTCATGAACAGCAAAAACAAGAAGCGTTCATCGATAGTGGTCGAGAAGGCGTACTTAGAGGTCAGTTAATATTGCCATTAGAGGCAGTTGGCGTGTACGTCCCTGGTGGAACAGCTGCTTATCCCTCCTCCGTCTTGATGAATGTCTTGCCTGCTAAAATTGCGGGTGTCAAAAAAATCGTGATGGTAACTCCTCCAAGTGAGACGGGAATTCCTGATGTAATTTTAGCAGCGGCCAATATTGCAGGAGTGGATGAAATTTACCAAGTAGGAGGCGCTCAGGCCATTGCAGCTCTAGCTTATGGTACGACTTGTGTTCCCAAGGTAGATAAAATCGTCGGACCAGGAAATATTTATGTTGCATCGGCTAAAAAATTAGTGTTTGGACACGTCGCAATTGATATGATAGCAGGTCCCTCAGAAATCGGGGTTATTGCGGATGACTCTGCCAACCCAGTCTTTATAGCGGCAGATTTATTGTCTCAGGCAGAGCATGACGAACGTGCGCGTACCTTTTTAGTGACTGATTCGATTGAACTAGCAAAAAAAGTAGAGCAAGAGGTAGAAAAACAACTCGTTACCTTACCTAGAAAAAAAATTGCTGAAAAATCTTTGGCAGATTTTGGGAAGCTAATTGTGGTTAAAAACCTTGAAGAGGCATTTAACGTGATGAATGCATTAGCACCGGAACACTTAGAGATTCAACTTCCAGAACCACTTAGTTATTTACCAAAAATAACCAATGCTGGCTCCGTCTTCCTAGGGAGTTATGCCTCAGAACCAGTGGGAGATTACATTGCTGGTGCCAATCATGTACTCCCAACGAGTGGGACTTCTCGTTTTTATTCGCCACTTGGGGTATATGATTTTATTAAACGAACACAGTTCACTTACTATTCGAAAAAAGCGCTAGAAGAAGATCGCCAAGCTATTCAGATTTTAGCAAGAAAAGAAGGATTAGAAGCACATGCACGCGCGGTAGAAGTTCGTTTTGAGGAGGATAACAAGTAATGAGAAAAGCAGAGAAGACAAGAGAAACAGCAGAAACAAACATTACCTTAAAAATTAATTTAGACCAACAAGAACCAGTGTCCGTTGAAACAGGTATTGGATTTTTTGATCATATGCTTATCTTATTAGCAAGACATGGACGCTTTTCACTTGTGGTAGCAGCAGATGGAGACATTGATGTAGACGCTCATCATACAGTAGAGGATGTGGGGATTGTGCTTGGAGAATGCTTGAGGGAAGCGTTGGGTGAGAAAGCAGGCATCAATCGATATGGGACTAGTTTTGTGCCAATGGATGAAAGCTTAGGCATGGCAGTAGTTGATTTAAGTGGACGGTCTTACTTAGTATTTGATGCGACATTTACAAATCCAAAGCTTGGTTTATTTGATACAGAACTTGCTGAAGAATTTTTCCAAGCATTAGCGTTTAATGTTAAAATGAACTTACACTTGAAAATTTTATACGGAAAAAATACTCATCACCAAATCGAAGCCCTATTTAAAGCAACCGGGAGGGCGCTTCGAGAGGCTGTATCCTATAATTCTGAAATCAAAGGCGTGAACTCTACGAAGGGGTCGTTATTATGATTGTAATTATTGACTATGATACTGGCAATACTAAGAGTGTTCAAAGAGCACTTTTAGCAGTTGGACTTTCAAGTAAAGTTTCAGCAGATCCAGATGAAATTAGAGCAGCCAAAGGACTGGTGCTACCTGGTGTGGGAGCCTATCCACAAGCTATGCAAGCACTTAAAGAGCGCAAACTAGATTTATTAATCAAAGAGGAAGTAAAAAAAGGTAAACCATTACTGGGCATTTGCTTGGGAATGCAACTCTTGCTTGAAGGAAGCATGGAATATGGCTTTTCGGAAGGATTAGGACTGATTGAAGGGATTTGTGAACCTTTGCCAAAAGAAAATAATTTTCCAGTTCCACATGTCGGTTGGAATCAGTTAACGATTACAAGTTCTAACAAGCTAGTTGTAGGCTTACAGGATCAATTTGTGTACTTTGTTCATTCCTACTATGCAGACTGTGAACCAGAGTATATCGATGCTGTGGCACAATATTCATTAAAAATACCAGCGATTATTTCTTCAGGTCATGTTTTTGGTATTCAGTTTCACCCTGAGAAGAGCGGGGAAGTTGGATTGGAGCTTTTGAAAAAGTTTAAGGAGGTCGTAGAAGATGAACATCTTACCGGCAATTGATTTACGTGATGGCAAATGTGTCCGACTTTACCAAGGGGATTTTTCAAAAGAAACAATTGTTAATGAAAACCCAGTAGTGCAAGCAAAGGAATTTGAACGAAAAGGGCTAAAGTATTTGCACGTTGTAGACTTAGATGGTGCATTAGCGGGACGAGCTGTCAATGCCCAAGTAATTAAAGACATCAAAAAGTCAACGACCCTAAAGATGGAAGTTGGTGGGGGAATTCACTCATTTGAACAGATCGAAGCATATGTTAACGCAGGGATTGACCGAGTGATTATCGGCTCTAAAGCTTTGACGGACCCGCAATTTGTCAGGCAAGCAGTTAAGCTATATGGTGATAAAATTGCGGTTGGAATTGATGCGAAAGAGGGATATGTAGCGACAAGAGGCTGGAAAGAAGTGAGCCAAGTCCACTTTTTGACATTTGCAAAAGAGGTTCAAAAAATAGGTGTCCAAACAATTATTTATACAGATATCGCCAAAGACGGGACATTATCAGGGCCTAACTTAGCAGACTACCGTACTTTGAAGCAGACTGTTAAGATGCAGATTATTGCTTCGGGTGGTGTTAGCAAATTAGCAGACTTACTAGAATTAAAAAAATTAAATCTTTATGGAGCGATTGTAGGTAAAGCTTATTATAGTGGAAATATCACGGCCAAACAGATGAAGGAGGTCGAAGTATAATGCTAGCTAAACGAGTTATTCCTTGTTTAGATGTGACGGACGGTAGAGTAGTTAAGGGGGTAAATTTTGTTGAGCTAACGGACGTGGGAGATCCTGTTGCAGTTGCTAAAGCCTATGGCGATCAAGGAGCAGATGAACTGTTTTTTTTAGATATTACGGCAACGAGTAGTAATCGAAAAACCATGATAGATGTAATAAAGCGTACGGCAAAAGAAGTGTTCATTCCTTTCACAGTTGGCGGGGGGATTCGCAGTGTTTCGGATATGAAAGACCTGCTAAGTGCAGGAGCGGATAAAATTGCGCTTAATTCTCAAGCAGTTGCAACGCCAACACTCATTTCAGAAGGTGCCAAAAAATTTGGCAATCAATGTATTGTAGTGGCCATTGATGCAAAAAAAATCGGAAGCTCTTGGCATGTTTTTGTGCATGGGGGACGAAAAGACACCGGTCTAGACGTGGTCGAATGGGCGCAAAAAGTGGTAGAGTTAGGTGCAGGAGAAATTTTACTGACGAGTATGGATGGGGACGGCACCAAAGATGGTTATGACATTGAACTGACGAAAATAGTCAGCGAAGCGGTAGGGGTTCCTGTTATTGCCTCTGGCGGTTGTGGTTCGGTTGAGGATATCGAAGAAGTATTTGTAAAAACAAGAGCAACGGCTGCCCTAGCTGCAAGTATTTTCCACTATGGAACTTTGACAATACCAGAAGTAAAAGAGCAACTGAAGCAAAAAGGAGTGTGGGTTAGAGCATGACAAATAACCAAGTAGATTTTTCAAAAGGCTTAGTTCCAGCGATACTGATTGAGGAGCAGAGTAAGGAGGTTTTGATGCTTGCTTATATGAATGAAGAGAGTTATCAGAAGACTTTGGAAACAGGTGATGCATGGTTTTATTCGCGCTCAAGAAATTCTTTATGGCATAAAGGTGCGACGAGTGGACATATTCAAAAAGTAGTAAAAATTATGACAGATTGTGATCGAGATACGCTCTTAATTACCGTACATCCATTAGGACCAGCTTGCCATACAGGAGCAAAGAGTTGTTTTTTTAATCTGATAGAAGAAAAAAATGAGGAGGAAAAAGAATGATTGAGGAACTGTATCAAGAAATAAAATCTAGAAAGCAAGTACCAAAAGAAGGATCTTATACTAATTATTTGTTTGATAAAGGACTAGACAAAATTTTAAAAAAAGTTGGGGAAGAGGCTACCGAAGTAGTAATTGCAGCAAAAAATGATAAGGCAGAGTTGATTGCTGAAATTTCAGATCTTACGTATCATATATTAGTGTTACTTGCAGAAAAAGAAATTGCTTTAGAAGAAATTCGAGAAGAATTGGGCAAAAGAGAAGGAAAAATCAGCAAAACAAAAGATCGCAAAGAAATTACCGATTTATAAAAAGAGGGTAGTATTAAGGAGAAACAAAAATGGACATAGCATGGAGAGTTCTACCAGCACTAATCGAGGCATCTGGAATCACTTTGAAATTATTTGGGATTACCTTACTTTTTTCTTTACCATTGGGACTTCTTGTTGGATTGGGTTCAACTTTGTCTTTCAAACCGTTAAAAGCAATTATTGGAGGCTATATTTGGATTATCCGTGGGACTCCCTTACTGTTACAAATGTTTTTCATATTTTATGGTTTGCCGTTATTTAGCGAGATACGCTTTGAGCGACTGGATGCTGCAATTCTGGCTTTTGTGATAAATTACACGGCCTATTATGCAGAGATATTTCGTGGCGGGATTGAAGCGATTGGAAATGGACAATATGAGGGAGCGAAAGTACTAGGCTTAACCAACTTTCAAACCATTCGAAAAATCATTATTCCTCAAGTACTTAAAATTGTGTTACCATCTGTTGGCAACGAAGTGATTACCCTCGTAAAAGATACTTCTTTAGTATATGCAGTAGGTTTGAGCGATATTATGCGAACGGGACAAATTGCGCTCCAACGGGAAGTGAGTATTATTCCACTTATAGTAGTGGCGTTGATTTACTTAGTGCTAACGGGAATTGTCACGATAATTTTGAAATTTATTGAACGGAAATATAGTTATTATAAGTAAGTGAGGACAAAGCAATGATTGAAATAAAAAATTTGAGCAAGTCGTTTGGGGACAAAAAGATTTTAAAAGATATTTCGCTTCGTTTAGAAGACAGTGAAATAGTAGCGATAGTTGGTCCTTCTGGTGGAGGAAAAACAACTTTACTTCGCTGTATTAGTGGATTAGAAACAATGGATCACGGAGAGATATTTATTGATCAAAAGCAGGTAGATCCGACCAAACACCAAAATGGTGAAAATTTAATTGGTGTAGTTTTTCAAGATTTCAATCTTTTCCCACATCTGACTGTAATTGAAAATTTATTATTAGCACCTACAATGGTATTAAAAAAGGAGAAAGAACAGCTGACAAAAGAAGCAATCGACTTGTTAACGGCTCTTTCATTAGAAGGCAAAGAAGCTCAATATCCTTTCGAACTTTCTGGTGGACAAAAGCAACGTGTAGCAATCGCTCGAGCACTACTGATGGAGCCAAAGGTACTTTGTTATGATGAACCGACAAGTGCCCTTGATCCCGATTTGCGTGATAGTGTCGCAGAAACCATTTTGAACTTAAAAAAAGAAGGCGTTACACAAATTATCGTCACTCATGATCATGAGTTTGCGAGGAAAATTGCAGATCAACTAATCGAAGTAGAACCGATTAAGTAGGAGGAAAAAATGAAAAAGAAATTATTGATTGTTTTGGTAATGATTTGTTGTATAGGAATGTTAGGAGCGTGCAGCAAGAAGAGCAGTAGTAAGAGTAGTACTCTAGGCTGGGCAGAATTGAAAAAGAAGGGGACAGTTGTGGTCGGGGTAGATGACTCCTTTGTCCCAATGGGGTTCCGTGATGATAAAAACCATTTGGTTGGGTTTGACATTGATTTGGCTAAAGCAGTTTTTAAAGAGCTAGGAGTAAAGGTAAAGTTTCAGGCAATTGAGTGGTCTATGAAGGAGACCGAGCTGAAAAATGGGTCGATCGATGTGATCTGGAATGGCTACACCATGACCAATGACCGAAAAGAAAAAGTATCTTTTACAAACCCATATTTAAAAAATGACCAAATTGTTGTGAGCCTGAAAAAAAATAACATCACAACAATTGAACAGCTAAAAAATAAAGTATTAGGGGTCCAGCAAGGCTCAAGTGGTGCGGATGCATTAAATGACTCACCAGCACAACTGTTAAATAAAATCAAAGACCAAACTCCTGTACTCTATGACACGTATGCAGAAGCATTCTTAGATTTAAAGTCGGGCAGAATTGATGGACTATTAATTGACCGCGTATTTGCAGAGTATTATATTTCTCATGAAAAATCTGAGAAAGAGTACGCAACGATGAAGACATCTTTTGCAACTGAAAATTATGCGATTGGCGTACGTAAAGGAGATTCGGCATTTGTTAAGGCGCTAAATCAAGCGCTAAAAACAAATTACGAAAACGGAAAAGCCAAAGAAATTAGTGAAAAATGGTTTGGTGAAGACAAAATTGTTCCCCAAAAGTAAAGTAGCATAAAGCATCCATTTAGAGTGAGAGGACCGCGCCACTTCTCATTTCTAAAGCGATGCTTTTTTATTTTTGATTGTTCAATTCCGTAAAAAGTAATTTTCATTTAACAATCTTTCATGTATAATGAAAAGAGTTGTAATGATTCGGTAAATGTTGTGAGGAGGTTTTGCTTTGGCTGATAATTCCAAAGATCCATTTCAAAATAGAAAAGACAATCAAGAAGACATACAAAACTTGGACAATCAAAAATCCAAAACGTTGAACGTAGATCAAGAAGAATTTCAAGAAAAAAATATAGATGAAGAACAAGTAGATAAAGACCATACTAAAGAAAAAGAAGGCGGGGAAGAGTCCATTACTCCTTCAAGAAATAAAAGAAAAGAGTCCATGGAGAAACAAGTAAAAATGAAAAATAAAGAAGACAAGATGGTCAGAAAAATAGTGACAATCGTGGTATCTGTATTGGTACTATGTATCGTAGTGGCAGGAATTTCTTTTTATTTTTATTTTAAAGCCGGTTTGGAACCGTTAAATAAAGAGAATAAATCTTTAATACAAGTCGAAATTCCCTCAGGGACTACGAGCAAAGGAATTGGCAGTATTCTTGAGGAGAAAAAAGTAATCAAGAGTGGTTTTGTATTTAGCTACTATATCAAGAAAAATAATTTGTCGGATTTTAAAGCCGGTTACTACCAGTTTTCACCGAGTATGACGCTATCTGAAATTAGTGCCTTGCTCCAAGAAGGGGGAACAGCTGATCCAGAAGCTTTGGCTGATGCAAAAATACAAATTCCAGAAGGCTATTCACTGGAACAAATTGCAACCTTGATTGGCAAGAAAACGAAATTTAGTAAAGACGATGTGCTGGCATTGTTAAAGGATGAAACGTTTTTTAATAAAATGTTGAAAAAATATCCTCAACTTTTAACAAGTACATCCGAGGTAAATAACACAAGATACAAGCTAGAAGGTTACTTATTCCCAGCAACCTATAATTATTACAAAAAAAATAGCTTAGAATCGTTGATCGAGCAGATGATTAAAGCTTCTAACAATGTAATGGAAAAATACTATGATAAAATTACTCAATCAAAAAAATCAGTCCAACAAACATTGACACTTGCCTCGTTGGTTGAAAAAGAGGGAGTTACCACAGCAGATAGACAAAAAATAGCACAAGTATTTTACAATCGGATGGACAAAGAGATGCCACTTCAATCAGATATTAGTGTTTTGTATGCATTAGGAACGCATAAAGAATTTCTCTCTAATAAGGATACACAGGTAGACTCACCTTATAATCTATATTTGAACAAAGGATATGGTCCAGGTCCTTTCAATAATCCTAGTGAAGATGCGATTATGGCTGTGTTAAACCCAGATATCAATGTATCAGATTTGTATTTCTTGGCTGACACATCGACTGGAAAAGTTTATTTTGCGAAAACTTATGAAGAGCATTTAAAATTGAAAAAACAATATATTGATGATAAAACGAAGTAGAAAACTAATAAACGTCAATTAAATATTTACTTTTTTGCTTACTCGTGGTAATCTTTTGAGTATTAAATGACGAATCTGCTTATAAGCGAATCCGTTATAGTAAAATTGTATAAATTGAGGAGCAACGAACATGGTAGAAAAAGTATATCCAATGACAATAGAAGGTAAGCAAAAGTTAGAAGAAGAATTAGAACAATTAAAAACTGAAAAAAGAAAAGAAATTGTGGAGAGAATTAAGATTGCACGCAGTTTTGGAGACCTATCTGAAAACTCAGAATATGAGTCTGCTAAAGATGAACAAGCATTTGTGGAAGGTAGAATTACAACCCTTGAAACAATGATTCGTTTTGCACAAATCATTGACAATGAAGGTGTCGATTCAGATGAAGTTTCACTTGGGAAAAAAGTTGTTTTCCAAGAGCTACCTGATGGTGATGAAGAGGAATATATCATTGTTGGGAGTGCTGAGGCAGATCCTTTTTCTGGGAAAATTTCCAATGACTCCCCAATTGCAAAAGCTTTGATTGGGAAACGTGTGGGTGACAATGTGATTATTAGTACACCTGGTGGCGACATGAATGTAAAAATCACCCAAGTATCTTAATACTAAAAAAGGAGAGTAGAGCAATCGTTCTACGCTCTTTTTTCTTTTTATCAACAAACTCAGTCTTAAGATGTAGTGGAGATTCAGACTCTGGTTCTGCACATTTTTAAGAAAAGTATTGTATAATTAGTGAAGAATTCAATATGAGGAGTATATAAATGAAAAATTCTTGGAAACTTTTTCTGATTATAGAGCTAGCCTTGCTGTTGCTTTTTCTTTGGCAGATCTTTCATGAACCGAATGTGCTATTTTGTACAGTTGTACTCGGATTTATTAGCTCAATGGAAGTAAAAAAGAAAAAACGAAGAGGGGCGTTTCATCAATTTATTTTTGTATCGAGTATTTTGTTGCTGATATTTTGCTTGTTTAGCATCCCTGCCACGTGGTTATTTTTGACTGTTACACTATTGTTTATTGTGTTAAAGGGGGCAGAGCTCTCTGGTTCTCTTTTTGGAACTCAAAATATTTGGATGAAAAAAGGTATTCATATCATACAAACAGAAGAACCTAGTGAAAAATCAGGAAAAAGAGCGAAACACAATTGGTTTGGCAATCAACACATAGGGGATCACGTATATGAATGGGATGACCTAAACTTTTTCATCTTTGCTGGAGATACGATTATTGACTTAGGAAATACGCTACTGCCTAAAACAGATAATGTCATTATGATGAGAAAAGGCTTTGGGAGAACCAGAATTCTGGTACCACAAGGGATAGCAATTTCTGTGATTGGTTCCTCTTTAAACGGGAAATTAACATTTGAAGGTCAAACATATTCTTTGTTCAATGAAACAATGAACGTATATAGTGAGGATTATGATACTAATGACCGTAGAATCAAAATTGTTTCAAGTACATTGCTAGGGGATATCGAGGTGATTCGCACATGATTGCCAAGATGTCACGGTTGACTATTTTTCTATATACTTTTTTATTGTTGTTATTGTTGCTCTTTTTTTCTGGAATTTTATTTTTTCATGGTGTTGGAGTGAAAAATTGGCTAGTAGCCTTTGTTCAAGTGAAAATTTTCTACATTCCAATCAGTGCGTATTTATTTTTCTTAGCCTTTTCGATAAGTCTTTTTATTAATATTGTATTGTATTTTATTCGTCGGACACAATATGGTAGGTTAGAAGAAAACATTCGCATCTTATCTTCTGAAAATTATGATATTCCTTTATTTGAGAAAAAGATTCCTCATGCAGAGGATGATGAATACATTCCTGAGATTGAAAAAGATTTAAAAAAAATCAAACAAAAAATGCTTTCGATGTCACAAGAATTACAGGTGCTATCTAGCAAGCCAGAACTTGTCAAAGGCGAATCTAAAGAGATGATTTTACAAGAAGAAAGGAAACGTTTAGCTAGAGAATTGCATGATTCAGTAAGCCAACAACTATTTGCTGCGACGA
This sequence comes from Vagococcus entomophilus, assembly GCF_003987595.1. Lineage (NCBI taxonomy): Bacteria > Bacillati > Bacillota > Bacilli > Lactobacillales > Enterococcaceae > Vagococcus > Vagococcus entomophilus. Next base: position 15,732 of record NZ_NGJZ01000005.1, read on the forward strand.
TGATGCTTTCTGCAGTAACAGAAGAAGCGGATAAGCAAGAGATTTCTCCAAGTTTATACAAACAGTTAAAAATGGTTTCAGGGATTATTAATACCTCACAATCAGAGATGAGAGCATTGTTACTTCACCTAAGGCCAATTAATCTTGAAGGAAAAAGCTTGAAAAAAGGCATTGAACAATTATTAGTAGAGCTAAAGACAAAGATTAAAATTGATTTATTTTGGGAAATTGATGATGTAGTACTCCCTATGGGGATTGAAGACCATCTGTTTCGTATCGTTCAAGAATTGCTTTCAAATACATTGAGGCACGCTAAAGCCAGTTCACTGGATGTGTTTTTAAATCAGACGACTGAGAGTGTTTCACTGAGAGTAGTGGATGATGGGGTTGGTTTTGATGTGAATCAAAAAAAATTAGGCAGTTATGGCCTGCAAAATATTTGTGAGCGAGTGAGTGGCATGGGCGGTAGTTGTAAAATAATTAGTTTTAAAAATAAAGGAACAAGTATAGAAATTAAAATTCCGATAGCAAAGGGTGAAGTTGGATGATTCGTGTGTTATTAGTGGATGATCATGAAATGGTACGATTGGGAGTTTCTTCTTATTTGTCTATTCAAGAAGATATTCAAGTAGTAGCAGAAGCAGAAAATGGACAAATTGGGTATGAAAAGGCACTTTCACTGAAACCAGATGTTATCTTGATGGATTTAGTAATGGAAGTGATGGATGGGATAGAGTCTACTAAGAACATTTTGTCCGAATGGCCAGAAGCTAAAATTATTATTGTGACAAGTTTTATTGATGATGAGAAGGTGTATCCTGCTATTGAAGCAGGGGCAGCCGGATATTTGCTTAAAACTTCCAGTGCCAAAGAGATAGCAGATGCGATTAGGGCGACTTGTCGCGGCGAACGTGTTTTAGAACCAGAAGTAACGGGTAAAATGATGGAACGTTTAACTAAACCTAAAGTACCAATGTTGCATGAAGATTTAACCAATCGTGAACGCGAAATTTTGATGCTGATTTCAGAAGGAAAAAGCAACCAGGAAATTGCCGATGAATTATTTATTACATTAAAGACGGTTAAGACACATGTTTCTAATATTTTAGCAAAACTTGATGTAGATGATCGAACACAAGCAGCAATCTATGCGTTTAAACATAATTTGGTCGAATAACTGGCTGAGAAGTAGAGGAGTAGAACATGAAAAAAAATTTTGCGATTATCGGTTTAGGGCGTTTTGGTGGGAGTATTTGTCGCACGCTGATTGAGGCGGGACAAGAAGTTTTAGTAATGGATAAAAGCGAAGAGCGTGTCAATGAATACATGAATATTGCGACGCATGCTGTTATGGCAAATGCCCAAGATGAAGCGACTTTGAAGTCTCTGGGTATTCGCAACTTTGACCACGTCATTGTGGCGATTGGGGAAGATATTCAAGCGAGTATTTTGGTGACGTTAATGGCTAAAGAGTTGGGTGTACCCTTTATTACAGCGAAAGCACAAAATGAATATCATGCCCGTGTTCTGGAAAAAATTGGTGCAGATAAAGTAGTCCATCCAGAAAGAGATATGGGGAAAAGAATCGCACATCATTTAGTCTCAAAAAATATTTTGGATTATTTAGAACTTTCAGATGAATTTTCATTAGCAGAGATTCGAGTAACCAATAAAAAGTTCTGTCAAAAGTCGCTATTAACATTAAATTTTAGACAAAAATTCAATGTTACAGTTGTTGCGATTAGACGTGGTAAAAATGAGTTGATTGTTTCTCCCAGTGCGAGCGAAATTGTTCTAATAGAGGACTGCTTGCTAGTAGTGGGGTCAACTGACTGTGTGCGCAATCTGGATGATAAGCTTGGTTCTACCTAATGTAAGCACATTCTTTTTCCAATGATTGTGACTGTGATAAGATAAATGCAGTAGGAAATGAAGGAAGGCGATTGAATGAACTTGGTAGTATCAGAGGAAGCACATCAGTGGTTCGTAAAAGAGCTGCATCTTGAAAAACAGGATTGTGTTCGTTTTTTTGGTAAGTATGGTGGCAAGACCTCAGTCCATACTGGTTTTTCTGTAGGGTTAGAAGTTAGTGTGCCGGAACAGACTATAGCAAAGGCCGAAATAGAGGAACAAGTTTATTATATCGATGAAGCAGATGATTGGTTCTTTTCTGGGTATGATTTACTTGTATCGTATGACACAGAAAAAAAAGAACCAGCCTACCAATTTAAACAAACTACAGAGGTATAAATAAAAAATGTGAGACAACATTCTATTACGAGTTGTCCCACATTTTTTCATTTAATAGCCACGGTCTAAATCAACTTGGTTCATTGACAATTTTTGCACATTTAAGATAGACTTCAAATTGGTTTCAAATATATAGAATAGCCTTTTCTTGAAATGTTCCGCAATTCCTGAGATGTGGGGGGTAATCAGTAAATTTTCAGTTTCCCATAACTCACTAGTAGCAGGAAGTGGTTCTTGATCTAATACATCAAGTCCAGCAAAACCAATCTTACCAGACTTTAAAGCAGCAACTAAAGCAGCAGTGTGAACCGATTCACCTCTGCCAACGTTAATAAACACGACACCCTCTTTCATTTTTTCAAAGCGAGCCTCATCATAGGAATTTTCGGTTTCTTTTGTCAAAGGAAGTAAATTTACGACAATATCCATTCTATTTAAAATTTTGTCGATTTCATTTTGCGGGAATATTGCTTCAAAATCGTCTACATGGTGCCCACTACGATTGATACCAAAAACAGTAAGATTAAACGCTTTTGCTATTTTAGCCAAATGAGCGCCAATGTTTCCTGTCCCAACAATGAGCATCTTTTTATCGGAGAGTTCGCTGAGTGTTTCTGGAATTTTCCACTCTTTGTTTTCTTGAGCAGCAATTGAGGCATATAAGCCACGAGTATGACCTAGAATCATTCCCATGACAGACTCTGTAATCGGAATATTATGGATGCCACTACCATTTGAAAGTAAGACGCCTTTTTGCTGAATTTGTTTAAGATTCAAATGATTGACCCCCGCAGAGGTCGCTTGAATCCAGAATAAACGGCTTGTGGAAGAATCTAGTAGTTGAGTCCCAATTTTTTTATCCCACCCATACATGATTTCGATGTTGTCAAGCATATCATGAGTGAGTGGATCTGCAGCAAAAATGATTTTGTAATCAGGTGCTAGTTCATGGAGTTTTTCGATTTGTGCTGCTGTCAGTTCTTGGTGACAATATAAAATAGGTTGATTCATAATATAACCTCCTTGAAAAGTTGAATTTAATAGTAGTGTATCAAAGAAATAAAAAAAAGAACAAAAAAAGACTCTAGTTTAACTAGAGACTTTTTTTGTACTAAGAAAATAAAGCCATAGGGTCATCAGCATGAGCAAGATTGATCCAGGAAAATTTGGAATTAAAAAGTTGAGCAGCGTTGATAATACTGCAGGGTAAAAAGAACAGATGACTAAAAGTTTGAATGTATCACCTGTGGTAAAATTCAGTCCACGAAATTTAGAAAAAGAAGTCAAAAATAAAGTGAAAATAAAAAATTCAAAAGCCAAACTAAGAAATGTTGGAATGAGACAAACAAAAAATATAAAGCCTTTTAACATAGTAGATTTTTGTGGGAAAGTGAATAAATTTTTTAACAGTTGTCCGTTCATAGTTTGGAGTTCTGAGTGGGTATAACGAATGGAAAAGGGATTTTTAGGCAAGAGCCCACCAAGTGTTTGATCTGTTGCTGTAGCAATTACAAGGTGATCCTTCAAAAAGGCAATCCCAAGTGTGGTTCCAATCAAATCTTTTTGCACGGATTCATCTGTTCTTTTTCCTTCAGGATCAAAAGTAAAAATAATAGAGTTTGTTTGGTAGATAAAACTTTTCATATCCTCTTTTGAAGACAAAACCCCATTTTGAATGGAAAATTCGGGAACACTCTTGGCAATACTGGCACCATCTTTTGCCACTTCTTGAAGAACAGAATAAGATTGAAAAAGTAATGGAAAAGAAGCAATAAAGCTTATAAAAATCAGATACAAGAAAACTTTCCATCCAGACTTATTTTTGATCAGCAAAAGTTTACGTGGATTTTTGAAAGTGGTATGTAAAAATTGATAGAAATGCATAGGAACTCCTTTTAGAAAAATATTTTAGTACCTACATTGTAAAGCCAAATCTCTAAAAAAACAATTTTTCAAAATTCAAGCATATTTTTTGAACAAACTAACAGTTGGTGATACATTAAGAGTGTAGAAAAAATACTAGGAGGAATCATTGATGACTTATAAATTACCAGAATTACCTTACGCTTACGATGCGTTAGAACCGTATATTGATGTAGAAACGATGCACTTGCACCATGACAAACATCACAATACGTATGTGACAAATTTAAACACAGCAATTGACAAACATCCTGAGCTTTCAGAAAAAACAGTAGAAGAATTAGTAGCAGATTTGCAAAGTGTACCTGAGGACATTCGTACAGCTGTTCGAAACAATGGTGGCGGACATGCCAATCACTCATTCTTTTGGGAAAGTCTTGCACCAAATGCTGGTGGCGAACCCACTGGCTCTGTGAAAGCAGCAATTGATGCTGATTTTGGTAGCTTTGAAAAATTTAAAGAAGAATTCACAGCGGCTGCAACTGGACGTTTTGGTTCAGGTTGGGCTTGGCTAGTAGTAAATAATGGCAAACTGGAAGTGCTCTCTACTGCAAATCAAGATACACCCCTTTCAGAAGGAAAAACGCCTGTTTTAGCTTTAGATGTATGGGAACATGCTTATTATAAAAAATATAGCAATGTGCGTCCTGACTACATCAAAGCGTTTTGGAATATTGTTAACTGGGACGAAGTAAGCAAACGTTTCGACGCAGCTAAATAAAGAAAAAGAATTAGGTGAATGCCTAATTCTTTTTTTTAAAATTACAAATCTCACAGTGATTTATGGTAAGATAAAGATATCATAGTTAGGGAGTGTTTTCTTAATGGAACTCAGTTTAACAAAGGTACATGGATCTGAAAATGATTTTTTTATTTTAGATGAAACGCTTTGTCCGCGGTCACTAACCTCCGACGAAGTGCGGGCACTTAGTGAAAAAGTTTGTAGTCGGGATAATGGGTTATTATCGGGGGCAGATGGAATATTATTGATTCAAGAACCAACACATGTTGAAGCTGTGGCAAAAATGAGAGTGATTAATAACGATGGTAGCGAGGCAAGTATGTGTGGGAATGGGTTACGAACAGTCGCACGCTACTTAGCTGAAAAAAATAATCAATCTGATTTTTTTGTCGAAACAATGCATGCAGATTTAAAAGTTAGACACTCCAAAGATTTACATAAAGAGGTTGCAACATACCAAGTTGAAATTTCACCTGTTAGTTTTGACGCCGAGGCGATTCCAATGGATATTCTTGGCAAACAAACGATTATTGATAGTCAGATTCCAGAACTGTCAAAAGAACTTAACTTTTCAGTAGTAGCGGTTCCAAATCCACATTTGATTGCGTTTGTGGATCATGCAACTTTAGTCGGACCAGAGCAAGAAAGAATTGCAAAAATGGTCAATGAAGCAAATCCATGGTTTCCAGACGGAGTTAATGTTAGTTTTGTTGAAGTTCTTGCACCAGATGAGTTATTTGTAAAAACATATGAGCGTGGGGTTGGATTTACGAATGCTTGTGGAACAGCAATGTGTGCCAGTAGCCTGATGCATGTATTATTAAATGACGGTGAATTTTTTGAACCTATTACGGTTAAAAATCCAGGTGGGTTAGTAAAAACTGTAGTACACCAAGATCCAGAAGGAAATTATTGGATGGAATTGATTGGGAATGCAACAATTACTTATAAGATTCAAGGACAATTGTCTCAGCTTTTAGGACAGGAGTTTGATCAATTAGTAATTGAAGAAACCAACGAGCAACAAGCATATGATAATTTTTTAAAGGAACAAGGAATAAAGCAGTAAACAATTGGGAGCAAATAGTTTGGAACAGACGTATTTAGCTTCGAAAGACAAGTGAAAATTTACGTGTTTTTTGCTTTAGATTCTTGCATAAAGTAGGTTTTTACGAAGAATTTTATTGTTTTTTCTTCATTTATCCGGATAATATGAGCTTGGGACATAACTAAAAAGTTATGTCCCAAGCTTTTATTGTTTTTTTTAATCAGTGAGAAATGAGAGTAAAAGGCTAAAATTGAGCGTGTGATTTTACGTTTTCTTTCGTTTTTAACATAGAATAAATTCGAAGATTTGTGCTATAATAAAGAAATTAAGACAGGAGGTTCAAAACATGGCAAGTGACATTTCTAAAGAAGATGCAATCAAATTTTTATATCAAGATGCTGATAAAATAAAAAAGTTAATCAGCAATCAAAAAAATCATCTCTGTATTGCTCAATGTAAAGCATTTGAAGAAGTTGTCGATACACAAATGTATGGATTTTCAAAGCAAGTTGAGTTTGCAGTGAAACTAGACATTATGACAAATGAGGAAGGCCATCGAATCTTAGGTGAGCTAGAAAAAGAGCTTAATAATGTCTATACAGAAGTTTACGAAGAACAAAAAGAAATTTAACTCGGCAAGGAGGAATTTTGGCTTTGCCAAGAAAAGACGATGAAAAAAAGATTTTATTTAGATTATAGTATTTTGATTCCATATATTGTGATGTGTTTAATAGGAATTGTGATGGTGTATAGTGCTAGTTCCTATCAGTTATTAATCAACAAAGAAAATCCAGCAAAATACGCCATCAATCAATCCATATTTTTTGCAGCAGGGCTGTTGATAATCACTGTTATCTATAAGATGAAGACAAGGTTGTTTGCGCATAAGAATTTTGTGAATGTTGGCATGGCTTTTATTGGGACCTTACTAGTTTTGACTCGCTACACGCCACTTGGAATGACGGTTAATGGTGCACGAGGGTGGATGTCTGTACCAGGTATTGGGCAAATCCAACCAGCTGAGTTTTTAAAAGTAATGATTATATGGTACTTAGCTTCAGTATTGGCTGCAAGGCAGACTTCCATTGCCAAAGTTAGAAAGGGTCAGTGGCGCGAAATTTTTCTAAGACCTTTGCTGATCGTAGGCGTGATGATTGGGCTTGTTTTGCTCCAACCGGATACGGGGGGAGCCGCAATTTTAACATTAATTGCGGCAGTAGTAGTTTTCGCAAGTGGGATAAACTATATGTACACACTAATCATTGGTGGTGGAGTGACAGTGGTTAGTTACTTAGTTATCCATATTATTGTATGGAGTGGAGGCGCAATCTTCCCAAAAAGTTACCAATATGTATACAATCGGTTTAAAGTTTTTGCGAATCCATTTATTGATGCACAAGATTCTGGTCACCAAATGGTGAATTCTTACTACGCTTTGTATAATGGAGGATTGTTCGGACGCGGACTGGGAAACAGCATACAAAAAAAAGGATTTTTACCAGAAGCACATACTGATTTTATGTTTTCGATTGTGATGGAAGAGTTGGGCTTAATTGTTTCTCTATTCATTCTAGGGTTGCTGTTATTCTTGATTTTAAGGATTGTCTTAGTCGGGGTGCGCTCAAAAAGCCCATTCAATTCAATGATGTGTATTGGAATTGGAGGAATGTTTTTGATTCAAACCTTTATTAATATTGGTGGAATTAGCGGAATTATTCCTTTGACAGGTGTAACTTTTCCATTCATAAGCCAAGGTGGTTCAAGCTTATTGATGCTTTCAATTGCCATTGGATTGGTGTTAAATATTAGCGCAGATGAAAAAAGAAAAAAAGAGCAGTTAGGGTACAGGTATCAAAAACACGTCTAGCAAAACGTTGATAAAGGTAGGAGAAGAGAATGAAAAAAGTGTTAGTTGCAAACCGCGGAGAAATTGCCATTCGGGTATTTCGGGCCTGCACTGAATTAAATATTCAAACCGTTGCGATTTATGCAGCAGAGGATGAAAATTCTGTTCATCGTTTTAAAGCAGATGAAGCCTATTTAGTTGGTCGAGGTAAAAAACCAATTGATGCATACTTAGATATAGAAGATATTATAAGAATTGCTAAAGATTCAGGAGCAGACGCTATTCATCCAGGATATGGCTTTTTATCAGAAAATTTGACGTTTGCTACCAGATGTCATGAGGAAAATTTGATCTTTATTGGGCCTAAATTGCATCATTTAGACATTTTTGGGGATAAGATTAAAGCAAAAGAAGCAGCTTTAGAAGCTGGAATTTCTTCCATTCCGGGAACAGATGGTCCAGTTGATTCGATTGATGAGGTGTTGGAGTTTGCTAGAGATCACGCTTATCCTATTATGATAAAAGCAGCTCTTGGTGGTGGTGGACGCGGAATGCGTGTAGCACGTAACGAAGACGAGGCAAGAGATGGTTATGAGCGTGCGAAAAGCGAGGCAAAAGCAGCTTTTGGCAGTGATGAAGTCTATGTTGAAAAATATATTTCAAATCCTAAGCATATCGAGGTACAAATACTAGGAGACGAGCATGGGAATGTTTTACACCTTTTTGAGCGGGATTGCTCCGTTCAAAGACGTCACCAAAAAGTGGTAGAAGTAGCTCCGTGTGTTTCCTTAGATGATCAGTTTCGTGAAAGAATTTGCCAGGCTGCTGTTCAATTAATGCGACATGTCGGTTATGTGAATGCTGGAACTGTTGAATTCTTGGTGGAAGGAAATGAATTTTATTTCATTGAAGTTAATCCACGTGTTCAAGTTGAGCATACCATCACAGAGCTAGTGACAGATATTGATATTGTTGTTTCACAATTACTAATTGCTGATGGACAAGATTTGCACAAAGATATGCAAGTTCCTACACAAGAAAATATCCATCTAAAAGGGGCGGCGATTCAGTGTCGAATTACGACTGAGGATCCACTGAATAATTTTATGCCAGATAGCGGAAAGATTGATACTTATCGTTCAACTGGTGGCTTTGGTATTCGTTTGGACTTAGGTAATGCTTATTCAGGTGCGGTGGTGACTCCTTATTTTGATTCTCTTCTTGTAAAAATTTGTACACACGGATTTAATTTTGAAAAAGCAATTCAAAAAATGGAACGCTCTTTAAAAGAGTTCCGAATTCGTGGAGTAAAAACGAATATTCCATTCTTACAAAATGTTATTTCGCACCCCGTGTTTAAATCCGGGGAAGCACAGACAACCTTTATTGATACTACACCTGAGCTATTTGAGTTTCCACGTTTGAGGGACCGTGGCAATAAAACAATGAAATATATTGGTGAAGTTACCGTGAATGGATTTCCTAATATTGAAAAAGAAGTGAAGAAGTTTTATGCTGAGCCCCGTATGTTTAAAGGAAACCAAGTAGAAGCGCCAATAAAAGATACGGCCAAAATGATTTTAGACAAAAAGGGTGCTAATGGTGTGATTGACTGGGTCAAGGCACAAGAGGAAGTTCTTTTAACGGATACAACCTTTAGGGATGCCCATCAAAGTTTACTTGCTACCAGAATGCGTACGCAAGATATCACCAAAATTGCAGCACAAACCGGTGAAGCGTTACCGCAACTATTTTCAAGTGAAATGTGGGGCGGTGCGACATTTGATGTTGCGTATCGTTTCTTGAATGAAAATCCTTGGGAAAGACTCAGAAAATTACGTACGCTCATGCCAAATACACTTTTTCAAATGTTGTTTAGAGGGTCTAATGCGGTAGGATATCAAAATTATCCAGATAATGTTCTAGAAGAATTTATAAAAGAAGCTGCAGTACAAGGGGTTGATGTATTCCGAATCTTTGATTCTTTGAACTGGATTCCGCAAATGGAAAAAAGCATCCAAGTAGTCAGAGACGCTGGGAAAATAGCGGAGGCAACAATTTGCTATACAGGGGATATTAATGACCCAACTCGTGCAAAATATAATGTACAGTATTACAAAGAAATGGCTAAAGAGCTCCAAAACTTAGGGGCACATATTATTGCCATAAAAGATATGGCTGGTCTGCTTAAGCCGCAAGCTGCATATCGCTTGATTGCTGAACTAAAAGATACCGTAGATATTCCACTGCATTTGCATACGCACGATACTAGTGGGAATGGGATTATTACTTACTCAGCAGCAACTAAAGCAGGTGTTGATATTGTCGATGTTGCGATGAGTGCGATGAGTAGTGCAACGAGTCAGCCTAGCATGAGCAGTTTGTATTACGCACTCGTTGATGGGAAAAGAAAGCCAACTATTAATATCGACAACGTACAGCAATTAAATCATTACTGGGAAGATGTTCGTGGCTTTTATCATGCCTTCGAAAATGGGGTGAGTGCACCGCAAACCGAAGTTTACATGCACGAGATGCCAGGAGGTCAATACTCTAATTTACAACAACAGGCAAAAGCAGTTGGCTTAGGCGATAAGTGGGATCATGTAAAAGAAATGTATGCGAAAGTAAATCATTTATTTGGTGATATTGTCAAAGTGACTCCGTCTTCTAAAGTAGTGGGAGACATGGCATTATTTATGGTTCAAAATAAGCTTACGGAGGAAGATATTTATGCAAAAGGAGAAACCATTGACTTCCCTGATTCGGTAGTGAGTTTCTTCCAAGGCGATTTAGGGCAACCTACTGGTGGGTTCCCTAAAAAGTTACAACAGATTATTTTGAAAAAACGCGAAGCTATTACGGTTCGTCCAGGAAGTTTGGCAAAGCCGGTTGATTTTCAAGCGGTGAGAGGTGCACTAGCTGAAAAAATTGGCTATGAGCCAAACCAAGAAGAGGTTCTTAGTTACTTAATGTATCCTCAAGTTTTCCTAGATTATTGTAAAGTTTATAATGATTTTGGCGATGTAACGTTGCTAGATACGCCTACTTTTTTCTATGGTATGCGTCTTAACGAAAACATTGAAGTACAAATTGAAAAAGGAAAAATTTTGATTATTCGTCTGGATGAAATCGGAGAGCCTGATTTAGAAGGAAATCGCGTATTGTTCTTCACACTTAATGGACAAAGAAGAGAAGTGGTTGTTCGAGACCGTCATATTAAAACAACGGTGAAAACACGCCAAAAAGCCGAACCAACAAACAAAAAACATATTGGTGCCACCATGTCTGGTTCTGTTTTAGAAGTGTTAGTACAAAAAGGACAGACGGTTCAAAAAGGTGAGGCGATTCTGATTACAGAAGCGATGAAAATGGAAACAACCATTCAAGCACCCTTTGATGCGACCATCAAGCATATCCATGTTGCAAATGGTGAAGCCATTCAATCGGGGGATTTACTTATAGAGATTGCACCACGCTAATGATCAGCTCAAAGGAGTCAAGATGAGGCAAATAATTAAATTTTTGGTAATTTTTTTCATCGTATTAATTGGCGCGTATATGCAAGCCGTCTGGTTCCCAAAAGCCAATCCTAAAGTCGCCATTTCAAAGAGCAATAGTTATTTGGCGATGGATTCGGGAACACCGCATTCAGAGATAGATGCAAGTGGGATGGCAACTTATATTGGCAAAAGCCTAAAGGAAGTCCAAGCAAAATTTGGTGCTACGCAGTATGTTTCTGTAGCTTCAACGGGAGAAAAAGTGCTGACGTATGCAGACAAACATACAAGAAGTCATTATTTTCAAGTGTTTCTGAAAAATGACCGAGTTTCTTCTATTTTTGTACTAGGAAAAAAAGACTCAATAGCCCCATTTAAGATTGGGATGAAATTATCGGATGTTGGAGATTTTTCAACAATTAATCCAGATTTTTCCTTTCATTTAGATCAGCAGGCATATCAGTTTGAGCTTACAGAAGAAGAGATGAACTATACTCCTTTGATTGCATTTACCAACCAATCGTTTGCGCTTCTTTACTTTGGACATAGTAAAGGCGAGCTACAAGCAATTCGTTATGTAGATAAGCAATCTCTGCTAGGGATTATGCCTTACGAATTGACCAGTGGGGAAGATCAGCTGCAAATTGCTCCGCCAAAAGTGCAAACAGAAGTGATTGATAAGATTAATCTCATCCAGCTGTTTGAAACTTTGAAAGTTTTGAATCAAAGAGAAAGCCAGCGGTCTATTAAAGAAACCGCTGGATTGAGTGATCAAGCGAATCAGTTTCTTCAAGAATTTATAAAGACACCAACGGATTACTTGCATATGCCAAACGAATTAATTAGCTGGAATAAAAGGACGACAGAGACAAAATTTCTTCCTTCTTTTTGGTTAGATCTTTCAAATAGTGGTATGTTGCAAACTCAAGGACCTGTCTTTTTGAATCAAACAAAAGGGTTTATTTTTTCTGTAGTAAAAGATGTCCCGGCCACAGCCATGATGATCCATGAAATAGAGATGAGTCAGAATTTGGTCGAAAAAAATAAAGAGACAACTGTCGGAATCGCAATTGCTAATGGTACAGTCCTGATTTTATGGCAAAATAAATAAAAAGTAGGGAAAGGAGAACGAAAAATGATTTATACTTCCTCTTTTTTAGAAATTGAAGATCAAATCGACCAATTGGTTGAAACTATTCTTTACAGCAAACAGGCAGAACAATACATTAACTATGCCCAACAAATGGAGTCAAGCGCGATTGTTCAAGAAAAAGCTACTGCTTTTATAAAAGCAAAAGAAGATTTTGAAAAAATAGAATCATATGGCAAGTATGCTCCTGATTTCAATGAAAAAAGAAGAGTGTTACGTGCTGCTAAGAGAAATTTAGATGTAGATGAAATCGTGGCACAGTTTCGTTTCTTTGAAACTGCTTTTCAAGATATTCTTGATCAGACGAGCTATGCTGTTGCTCAAAATGTATCAAAAGAAATAAAAGTGGATGCAGGAAACCCCTTTTTTGAGTTTGCTAAAAAGGGATGTGGAGGGAATTGCCATGTTGGATAAAGAAATAAAATTTGAAGTAACGAGAAGAAGATCGCTTGTTATATGGGTATATAGCTTGAGACAAGTAAAAAATTTAAGACGCTTTGGCACGATACAATATGTGTCTAGAAAAATGAAATATGTAATTTTATATATGCCAGACGAAGAAATTGAGGCAACGGAGTTTAAGCTCAACAAGCTTCATTTCGTTAGACAAGTAGAACGGTCTTACCGTCCTGATGTTGAAATGAACTTTGCTGACAAAATAGGAAAAAAAGAACTATTCGAACTTGAGGAAGACGAACTTTTTGACTCTGAGCATGCAAAAAAAGAAATTGTGTTAGCCGAACAATAAGTATGAGGAGATATCTTTCTTTCAATTGAAAGAAAAATTTTCATACTTTTTTTATTTTTTATTAAGCCTCTTCTTGATATAATAGACGAGATAGAGATGGGAGTGAAAGATATGCGTGTAATCTCCGGAGAATATGGAGGTAGAAAATTAAAAGCATTAAGTGGCAATCAAACAAGGCCAACAACTGATAAAGTCAAAGAATCTATGTTTAATATGATTGGTCCATATTTTGAGGGTGGAAGAGCTCTTGATTTATTTTCTGGCAGTGGTTCCTTAGCTATTGAGGCAGTGTCCCGTGGCTTTGATCATGCGTACTGTGTAGACAAGAACTATGCTGCAGTTAAAGTGATTAAAGAAAATATTGAGATGACAAAAGAAAGTGAAAAATTCACAGTTTTGAAAATGGATGCTAACCAAGCTTTAGAAAAGTTGGCACAAGATAAGATCACATTTGATTTGATTTTTTTTGACCCACCCTATGCCAAACAGCAGATTGTCGCACAAATTGAAAAAATTATGATACTAGGACTGAGTCACAAGCATACGGTGTTGATTTGTGAAACCGATGTAAAGGTAGAGCTGCCTGAAAAAATTGCGCACTTTTCATTGCGACGTCGTCAAAAATATGGGATTACAGCTATAATGATTTATGAACAGGAGGAAGAGGAATGAGCAAGATTGCGTTGTTTCCTGGGAGCTTTGATCCTTTTACAAATGGACATTTAAATATCGTAGAACGTGCAACAAAAATTTTTGATCAAGTCATTATTGGCATTTTTACGAATACCAACAAGACAGCCCTTTTTTCATTAGAAGAAAAGCTAGAGCTGACTAAAGAGGCGACAAAACATTTAGAAAATGTGACGATTGTTGCGCAAGAAGCAGGACTGACGGTAACTATCGCGCAAAAGATGGGTGCTAATTTTCTAATTAGGGGCTTACGTAGTATTAAGGATTACGAGTATGAACGTGATATCGCCTTTATGAATCAGCACCTGAATCAAGAGGTAGAAACGGTATTTTTACTTGCGGATAACGCACATAGTAGTCTTAGTTCAAGTGTTATCAAAGAAATTGCGCAATTTAGTGGAGATGTTGCCCCTTTTTTACCACCAATTATCAACCAAGCGATGAAAGAAAAAATGAAAAGTAGAGATGAATAGAGAATGAAAAAAAGAAAAATCAATAAATCTGTGCTTGCGGTGATACTTGCTCTGATCGTTTTATTATTAGCAATCGTTCCAATCCCCTATTATATCGAAGTCCCTGGATCTGCTGAAAAATTAAACGAATTTGTCACTGTTGGCAAACAAAAAGATACACAAAGTGGTTCGTTTATGCTCACAACGGTTGGCATCAAGCGAGCAACGCCTTTGGGAGCTTTACTCGCTCATTTTTCAAGTGCTCAAACATTAGTGAGTAAAGAAGAACTTATGGGGTCAAGTAGTGACGCCACTTATCTGCAATTGCAGCAATACTATATGGAAAATTCGCAAAATACTGCAATTGAGATGGCATTGAAGTTGGCAAATAAACCTTATGATTTAGAATATAAAGGGATTTATGTCATGGATATTGTCAAAAATTCTTCGTTTGCGAATAAACTTACCATTGGAGATACTATTTATGCAATTGATGGACAAACATTTAAAAGCTCAGAAGAATTTATGAAGTATATTCAGAGTAAAAAAATTGGAGATTCCGTTTCAATTCAATTTGAACGAAACAATAAAAAGCAAACAGCCACTGGTAAACTAATTGAACTAACTGCTAATAAAGTCAAAAAACCAGGAATTGGCATTACATTAGTGGACCATACTAGCATATCATCTGATAGTGATGTGAAAATTGATGCAGGCTCAATCGGTGGTCCGTCAGCTGGATTAATGTTTACACTTGAAACGTATAGCATTTTAACGAATCAAGATTTAAGAAATGGGCAACAAATAGCGGGAACGGGAACTATTAGTAGTGATGGGACTGTTGGAAGAATTGGGGGAATTGATAAAAAAGTCATTGCCGCAGATCAGGCAGGAGCCAAAATATTCTTTGCGCCGAATGATGCAATCACTGCTGAGGAAAAAAAAGCATATCCAACGATTAAAACAAACTATGAAGAAGCTAAAGCAGCTGCAAAAAAAATCAATACCTCGATGAAAATAGTACCGGTTAAGAATGTCCGAGATGCACTCGATTATTTAAAAAAAGCAAAATAAAAAAGACTCTCATAGAGGAGTCTTTTTTATTTTACTAATTTTGCAGCTAAACGTGATTTATCACGGTTTGCTTTATTTTTATGAATTAGACCTTTACTAGCAGCCATGTCAATTGCTTTTACGGCTTCTTTATATAATTCATTTACATTATCAGCACCCTCAGCAACAGCAGTTTCAAATTTCTTAACTGTTGTACGAGCAGAACTCATTTTTGTAGAATTTAATACATTTGCTTTTTCATTAGTACGTACGCGTTTGATTGCAGATTCGATATTTGGCATTGATTTCACCTCCGATAACTGAAGTCTTATATCTAGTAAAAACTAAATATAATCAACATCCTCTATTATACAGAAACTACAAAGACTTTGCAATATTGAATGCGACTTTTTAAGGTTTGACTGTCATGTTTGAAACCAAATTAGCAGAACGGGGCTTTTGTAACATACGTAGTCCATTTAAAATAACTAAAATCGTGCTGCCTTCATGTCCAATGACACCAAAGGGTAAGTTAAGGTTTCCAAAAAAGTTTGAGGCAATTAGAAGCAAAATAACGCAAGATGAAAACAAGATATTTTGGAAAATAATTTTTTTGAGCTTTATTGCAAGTTGGTGACAGACTATCAAAGAACTTAGTTGGTTGTTGATTAATACCACATCTGCGACATCAATCGCAATATCTGTTGCATTACCCAAACTGATGCCAAGAGAAGCTTTAGCAAGGGCTGGGGCATCATTGATACCATCTCCAACCATAGCATTTGTGCCAAATTGACGTTGTTGCTCAGAGATTAGCTTGTTTTTTTCAGTGGGTAAACAATTAGCATAGATAGAATTTAAAGCGAGATGTTCTCCAACTGCATGTGCAGTCAGTGCTTGATCTCCTGTAATCATAGCGGTATGGATACCATTTTGTTGGAAATAGGCCAGACACTCAGTTGCTTCTGCTTTTGCCACGTCAAGTAGCGCAAAATAAGCGATAATTTTTTGTTGTCTTGAAAGATAAACCATTGTTTTGCCTTCTTTTTGTAAGTTCGTGGTTTGTTCAAGTAAAGTGCTGGATAAAGTCTCATTGGTTACAAAGTTTAATTTTCCAATACGCCATTCAATATCCTCTTCATATAAAGAAACTCCACTACCTGTTTCTGTTGCAATCGTAACGGTATCCTTAATAGGATAGTCCTTTTCAAAATAATGAGTAATGGCTTTAGCAAGAGGATGAGTTTGATGACTTTCAAGAGCCAGTACATAAGGAATAATGCGTTCTTGTGGATATTCTGGTAAAAAGTAGGTATTCGTCACAATAGGAGTTCCATTGGTAAGGGTACCGGTTTTATCAAATGAGATGGCTTTTAAATCAGCGAATTGCTCTAAGTATCGACCACCTTTAAAAAGAATTCCATAACGAGCTCCTGTAGAAAGTGCAGCAAGTGTAGCAGGTGTAGCAGATGCTACCAAAGCACAAGGTGATGCAACAACTAGTAGAATCATTCCACGGTAAAAACTTTCAGAAAAACTCCAGCCTAATAAAAAATGACTTCCTAAAATAAAAAGCGGAACTAAAAATAAAACGAGCTTCACATATAAGTTTTCGATTTTTTCAATAAAAGAAGCCGCTTGTGTGGGGGTATTTTGAGCTTCTTGCACTAAGTTTAAAATCTTACTAAAAACGGTTTGGTCGCTAGTAGTGGTAACGCAAAGAGTCAATTGTTCCGACAAATTGATAGTACCAGCAAATAGTGGATCCTGTTTATTTTTCGTTGCGGGCATAGATTCACCATTAATTGCAGACTCATCAATCAAACTTTCTTGACTCAGTAAATAACCATCTATAGGCATACTGTCACCTTTTGGTACAAGTACATAATCATTAACTTTAAGCTGATCCACTGGGACTTCTTTGACGGTCTGATTGTCTAAGAGTAGTTGAGCTGTTTCTGGTTGTAAGGACAAGAGC
The DNA here is from genome assembly GCF_003987595.1 of Vagococcus entomophilus. Classification (NCBI taxonomy): domain Bacteria; kingdom Bacillati; phylum Bacillota; class Bacilli; order Lactobacillales; family Enterococcaceae; genus Vagococcus; species Vagococcus entomophilus. The sequence goes on from NZ_NGJZ01000005.1 coordinate 33,112, forward strand.
CCTTCAATTTCTTTTTTGCTTTTATTTGTTGTATATTCTTCTAAGGTGCCACTTAATGAAAAAATAAAGGTTAGCATTGTTCCTTCAAAATAGTAGTGGATCGAACAAGCACCAATTGCTGCGAGTATCATCAGTAAGTCGACATTGAATTTCTTTTCCTGGATGGTTTCCATAATTCCTTCTTTTGTTTGGAAGTAACCACCAAAAACAATTCCCATCATGAAAAAAGTAGTTGAAAAATGTGAATGAGTAGTAGAGAGAAGCCAACCGATTAATAGCGAACCTCCACAAATAATCGTAAATAATAGTTTGATATTTTTTATATATTTATGTAACATTAAAATTCCTCCTTATGTTGCTAGAATAACAAAGGAAAAATATAAATGATAATGAAATAACTTTTAATGATAATGAAAATGATTCTCTTTTGCTAAAAAAAATAAAAAAAGTTGGTAAATAAGCTTTTTTAAAAGATATAAATAACAAATGAGAGTAACTATCATTCTTATATAAATTATAATTATTATTATTTAGACAAAAAATGAGACAAAAGCAACGAACACTTTTGTCTCATATTCAATAGTTAAATAAAATCAACATCAATTTTGGTCCGAATTAGCGATTGAACGCCCAATAACCAATCAAAATGGCTCCAAGGATGATACGATACCAACCGAATGCTTTGAAATCATTTGTTTTAATATAGCCAATAAAGAATTTGATAACGACAATCGAAACAAAAAATGCGACAATACAACCAACCATTAGGATGATAAATTCTGAAAAGGTAAATGAGTTTCCGCGCATAAAAAACTTAAGCAGCTTGATGCCACTTGCACCAAACATAGCTGGAATACTTAGGAAAAAGGAGAATTCTGTGGCAACGAATCGAGAACAGCCAATTAAAATGGCACCAATGATTGTTGCTCCAGAACGAGAGGTTCCAGGCATTAGAGCAAGTACTTGGAAACAACCGATTAAAAATGCTGCTTTATAAGTAAAATGACCAAAGTCTTTACATTTAGGAACACGATTTTTATTATAATTTTCTACTATAATGAATAGTACTCCGTAAAGAATGAGCATGATGGCAATCGGTAAAAATTTATGGAAATGTTCTTCCAAGAAATCATCCAAAGGTAGCCCTAAAACCAGTGCTGGAATCGACCCGATGACAACTTTAAACCATAATGACCAGGTAGCCTCTTTTTCTTGACGATTTTTTTGAGGCGAAAACGGGTTTAATTTGTGGAAAAAAAGCACACAAACAGCTAGAATAGCACCTAGTTGAATGACGACATTAAACATTTCCTTAAAGGCTGGTGTTGCTTCTAATTTTAAAAATTCATCGACTAAGATTAAGTGTCCTGTACTACTGATAGGCAGCCATTCTGTTATTCCTTCAACAATACCTAAAATAATCGCTTTAAAGAGATTAAACCAATCCATTTCTTCAATCCTTTCTTTTTAGAACATACAGTAATAAGTATAACGATATTTGAAGAAAAAACCAATGAGTTTTTTGTTTCGAAATAAAATCTAACAATAACTTAAATTTTTTATTTAAAATCGGTACAATTGTTGAAAATTAAGGGAAGATTCATTATACTTAGGAAGTAAGTGGAAATAAAACAAAAGAGGTGCAAGCGAATGTTTGGATTTTTAAAGAAAAAAGATAAAGCAGAAAAAGACTATTTATTACACGCTGTTGCAGATGGAGAGGCTATTGAGATCACACAAGTCAATGATCCAGTATTTTCACAAAAAATGATGGGAGACGGCTATGCAGTATTGCCAACCTCTGGAGACATCTACGCACCTATTAAAGGAAAAGTCTTAAGTGTATTTCCGACAAAACATGCTGTAGGCATGAAGATGGACAATGGCTTAGAAGTCTTGTTACATATGGGGGTAGATACCGTTTCTTTAGAGGGGGCTCCTTTTGAAATTAAAGTAAAAGAAGGCCAAAGCGTTGATGAGCATACACTCATTGCCAAAGTGGACCTACAAGCGTTAAAAAAAGCAGAAAAAAACAATGATATGATTGTTATTTTGACCAACATGGACCAAGTTGCAAGCTACGAATTAAGTAAAACTGGTTCGGTTACGGCGGGCGAAGTAATTGGTGAAGTAACAGCTAAATAAAATCAAACCAAATCAAAAACGAAGCGAGTGCTTACTTTTCACTGGCTTCGTTTTTTTGATTAACTATTTTTTCCCTGTTCAATATAAGAAGTATCATTAATGCTTTTGATTGTAAATACTCCGTTTTGATACTCGACCTTAGAAACACTTGCATTACTAATCGAAGTATAAACTGGAATCGTTGGATCAATTAAATTTAAAAAGTTGGCAATCGTTAATCCATGAGATACGACCAGTAGGTTGCCTCCTTTTGCACAAGCATGCTTTTTAGCAATATCTGCAAAACCACTATGAATTCTTTGAGTAAGTGTTTCATAAGTTTCTGCCCAATTTGCTGTATCCAATTCATAAATTGCATCTGAGAAGTCTTTGAAGGTCGGATGAGTTTTAAGCAATTCTTCTGGAGTTTTACAGTCTTTGTCTCTAAGGATTAACTCGGTCAACTCAGAGTTTAAACTGCCTTCAAAGCTTCCAAAATTCCATTCGCGGATTCGCTTATCCGTATGGTGCTGGATCCGCGAGTCTTGATTTTCGTTTAAAATAATTTTGGCTGTTTCAATTGCTCGTCCACTATCGCTTGAATAAGCAGCAACGAAGGGCGTTGCCTTTAGGCCTTTACCTAAATGACTTACGACAGTTGCACCAGTAGTCGTAAGCGGGGTATCAGACCATCCTTGGACTTTATCTAAAGTGTTAAACATTGTTTTCCCATGTCTCGTTAGGTACAGGGTGATTTTTCTTTGCGTCATGGTAATGAAATTCCTCCAGTATTAATAAAAGTAAAAGAAAGAGCCATCCTGTTCGTAAGAAGGACAGCTTTTTTAGTTGAAGAACGGGTTAGTCGCTTTTTCATATCCAATCGTTGTAGGTTCTCTATGTCCAGGATAGGCAACCAGATCATCTGGTAAAATGAACAATTGTGTTTGAATACTGTGAATGAGCTGTTCATGGTTTCCTGTATATAAGTCACTACGCCCAACGCTCCCCTTAAACAAGGCATCTCCAGTTAGCACAAATGTATCAAAAATAAAACTTACACTTCCAATTGAATGCCCAGGAGTGGGGACGACACGAAAGTTCATGCCACCAAGCTGATACTCTTTCATCTCAAATTCAAATTCAGCGGGTGCAACAACAATATCTGCAATATCATCATGGCGTGACAGGCCTGACAAATTGTGAATGGGGTTCCCTAACCATTCTTGCTCTAATGGACTCACATAAACAGGGATTTGGTAAATATGACGCAATTCTTCTACTGCTCCAATATGGTCATAATGTGTATGTGTCAATAAAATAGCGACGGGGACCTTTGCTAAGTTTTTAATGGACTGAATAATGTTTAAAGAGTCTGTTCCAGGATCAATAATTAACAGGTTCTCATCATGATAGACTAAGTAACAATTTTCATCGATTGTTCCAGTAGGGATGCGTAAAATATCTGGCAAGTTGAGTCCTCCTTTTTTTATACAACCCTAGTATAGCGTAAAAAAAGCAAAATGCCAAAGAGAATGGACAGGATTGTCCGAGGTAGTTGTGTGATCGTAGGAAACTGAAATCTTGTTAAAGAATGAAGGGAAATCGCTCCTTTTAGCATAGAAAATTGAAATATGTGTTATAATAGCGTTGAGTTTTACAAACATGTAAGAGAAGGAGAGTAAGTATGACAGAAAATAATCAAACAATGAATTCCACCCAGGCTAAAGTAAATCCTCAGAATCGTTTGGTTCCAATGGAAGGTGTTGAAAATTTCCGAGATATGGGGGGGTATTTGACCAAAGATGGGAAGCAAGTAAAGTATGGTCATTTATATCGTTCCTCTGCTCTTTATTATCTAACGGAAAAAGATAAGGAATTATTTCGTGATCTGGGAATCCAAGTGATTTTTGATTATCGCGACGAGCCAGAAGTGGTTAAAGAGCCAGATCCTGTTTTGGAAAATGTCCAAAATATTCGTGTTCCAGCAAACCTTACGAATGAGGAGATTGGAAATGAGGATATCATGTCAGACGAGTATAAAAAGAATTTGAAAAAAGAAGGACTCGCTGATTTTTATAAAGAAATTGCCTTCAATAATCCTTCTTACAAGCGCCTTTTTGAAGTTGCTTTGGATGATGAGGTAGAGAGTCTTGTTCATCACTGCGCTGCTGGAAAGGACCGAACAGGAGTTGGAGCTGCCATGCTTCTTATGGCCTTAGGTGTACCAAGAGAATCAATTATGGAAGACTATTTGCTCAGTACTGAGTTTTTACCTGAATATATCGAACGTAATACAGCTCCAGCTAAGGCTCATTATTCACCAGAACAATTTGAAAATTTTCGTAACTATTTTATTGTGAAAGCTGACTACTTACAAACATTTTTTGACTCAATTGATGCGGTATATGAGGGTGATGACTGGTTATTTTTAGAAAAAGAATATCAAATTAATCAATTTTATCGTGAAAAATTACGAAAAAAATATTTGGAGTATTAAAATAGTGCAATCTAGATAAAAGTGTGACTACAACAGAGCCACACTTTTTTTTTATACAAAAATATGCTATAATATATGTGTACCATTCGTACACCCTGAATATTTTGGGGGCGTTACGGATTCGACAGGTATAGTTTGAGCTTGAATTGCGTTTCGTAGGTTACGGCTACGTAAAAACGTTACAGTTAAATATAACTGCTAAAAACGAAAACAATACTTTCGCTTTAGCTGCCTAAAAACAGCGGGTGAAGATCCTCTTGGCATCGCCCATGTGCTCAAGTAAGGGTCTCAAATTCAGTGGGATACGTTAAACTTTTCCGTCTGTAAAGTTTAAAAGAGAATACCAGACTAGCAATACAGAATGCCTGTCACTCGGCAAGCTGTAAAGCGAACCCTTAAATGAGTTGACTATAAACGTAGATATTGAAGTGGCAATATGCTTGGACGCGGGTTCGACTCCCGCCGTCTCCATAGTGAGAGAATGCTAAGAGCGTCAAAACAATGAGATAAAGCAATTTATCTGATGTTTTGAGGCTTTTTTTATATCGAAATACGATTTCGCTCTCTTTTTTCATAGTAGAATGTTCAGCAACTTTCTGAACATTTTTTCCATGTGTAATTGGATCCATTACTAAGCGCCTATAAGGCTCTAAGATAGTTTTTGGTGAAGTTGGCTATAGTCTTAGACGCTCTCTGATTTTTCTCGTGGAGCTTGTTTCTCGCTGTATGTTGGGATAAAGCAACGCTACAGAAAATTATTTTTATGATTGGAGAGAAAAAAAGCAAAAAAGTTCAATAAATGGTGAAACAGGGCAAGGTTGGTTCTGTTTTTGTGTAGATGCAAGCGCGAAACTTATAACCGTTAAATTCAATCATAATCAGCTATAATTTTAAGGAAACAAAAGTAAAAAAAGGATTCTTGCATTAAGTAGCTAATGTCTTAACATTTAAAAATTTCATAGAATGTAAAACGTTTCCTTTTTTATTTTCAAAATAGATACGTAATATTGAAAAACGGTGTCGGTTCGGTTAGAATAGAGAAAGAAAATGAATAAAAAGGGGTCTTTTAAATGTACACATTTGGAAATATCATTCGTCAACTAAGAAAAAAACAACATTTGACACAGTATGATTTAGCCAAAGGAATTTGTTCACAAAGTATGCTCAGTCGAATTGAAAATAACGAACAAATCCCTAATATTGTTATCCTTCAACAAGTTTGTGAGAAACTTGATATAGAAGTCCAACAACTGATAAACGAAGAACGCTATATAAGAGACGATTCATTTTCATTTATTTGTAAATTAAAAACTCTTTTTTTTTCGCGAAAGTATCAAGAATTACTTAATTTGATTGAAACTTGCCCTATTAATCAGAACAAACTAGAAGATCAGGAAAAGCAAATGCTTTATTACTTATATGCTCAGTCTTTGTATTATTTAGGAGAAGATAATTTTAAAATTTTAGAAATATTAAAACAGGCAGAAAGTTATCGCAAATATGGAAGGGCAGCCTCCTTACTGACGATTCAAATTTTGAGTTTTAAAGGGAAAGTAAATGTGAGTGCTGATAATAACAAAGCAGTCAAAATGATCTTAAAAGAAGTCTTAGCAATGATTCAGGAATATGCGCACCAATCGAGTAATCGAATTTGGGTTCAGCTATACTATGAAATTTCAAATATGTACTTGTATTTGAATGATACAGAAAAAGCACTTCACTATAGCAAATCCGGTATTAATCTATCGTTAGAAAATGGAACGTTTTATTATTTGAATGATTTATTACTATTACAAGGAATTATCTTAAGTGACCTGGGCAATCTAGATGTTGCGACTGATATTATAGCGATAACAGAAAGTTTAAAAAGAATCTCTTTGTATGAAGAAAAATAAATTTATTTCAAAAATGGTCTAATCCAATCTTGACTTATTCTGTGAATAGAGGTAATTTTAATTTATAGAGAACGAAGAAAGAAGGATAAAGATGAAAACATATATTTATGCAGATAAATTCTTTTTGAAAAGTGGCACATCTGGACCTGGTTTTTTGGAAATAGAAAAGGGAGTTTTTGGAAAGTATACGAAAGAAATGACAGATAATAAGGCAAAAGTTATTGACTACTCAGGGAAGTGGATTGCTCCTGGATTAGTGGACACACATATTCATGGATATAAAAATCATGATGTGATGGACAATGATTTTGAGGGAATCAAAGTGATGTCAGAGTCCTTACTTGCTTGTGGGGTTACGTCTTTTTTACCAACAACGTTAACTTCTAGTAAAGAACGATTGAAAGCAGTGGCTAAAACAATTGGAGACCATTACAAAGAAGTGGATGGAGCAAAAATTCAAGGGATTTATTTTGAAGGACCTTTCTTTACAGAGGAACATAAGGGAGCACAAAACCCAATTTATTTTTCAGATCCAAATTTAGAAGTCTTCCATGAATGGCAGGAGGCTGCTGGGGGGTTAATTAAAAAAATTGCGCTTGCGCCTGAAAGAACACATGTAACGAAATTTATCGAAACCATTACAGCAGAAGGAGTCGTTGTGTCTCTAGGCCATAGTGATGCAACTCTGGAACAGGCAAGAGAGGCTGTTGAAGCCGGGGCAAGTGTTTTTGTTCATGCTTTTAATGGCATGAGAGGATTTAATCATAGAGAGCCAGGTATGGCTGGAGCGGCTCTAACTTTAAAAGAAGTCTTTTCTGAATTGATTTGTGATGGACATCATGTTCATCCTAGCGCTTGTAAAGCCTTAATTGAAGCCACAGGTCATGATCATGTCGCGCTAATCACGGATTGTATGATGGCTGGTGGAATGCCCGATGGAGATTACGTATTGGGAGAATTTCCTGTTGTGGTGAAAGATGGCACGGCTCGTTTGAAAACAGGGAATTTAGCTGGAAGTATCTTAAAATTAAAAGAAGCCATTAAAAATGTGGTCGACTGGGGCTTAGCGACACCAGCAGAAGCTGTCATGATGGCTAGTTTAATTCCTGCAATTAGTTGCAATATTGCAGATAAGTGTGGGAGCATTGCAAAAGGCCGAGCAGCAGATTTCATTGTTTTAACGCCAAATATGGAATTAGAAGCAACTTATTTAGATGGGGAATGTCGCTATCAAAAAGTGTGATAGACGAACAGAGAGGAAAATAGGACTATTGCATCTTAAAGTGGGGCTGTAGCTCCCTTTGTTTATAAGGATTCTAAGTAAGCGGGACACGACTCAAAGAGTTATGTCCCGCTTACTTTTTTAGCCCTATGCGAAGCTTTAATAATTTTTTGGCAATATTTTGGAAGAAAGGCTGCCGTCCTCATACTTTAAAAAGAAAGGTACAATTGACAGAGCGTAACGCTCAATATCAGTTTTATTTAATGAACTTGGTACGACCAAGACTTGTTCTGATGTTGCCAGTAGATAGTCTCCATCAATCGTCTGACAAATATAGTGAAAGCTTGGTTGAGCTTTAAGGCTGCCGAGATCTTCTTGAGAGAGTGTCGCGTTCGAATGTAAAAAATCAATGGCTTCAATAAATTGTTTATAACCATCTGAACCGGAAAAAATAAAAAAATCATCAAGACTTTCTAGTGATTGAGCTGAAAGAAAATCTAGAAATTCCGCGGGAGAACTATCATCCCTTAGTGGTTGTAACTGTTTTGAAATTGACATATTTCTTCACCTATATTTCGTTTAAGATTACAATATTAAAGTTGAGGGTTCCATTCTGAGACACGCTCTTTGCTTCGATTTGAAGCTCTTGGCAAAGCAGTGCATCCTCTTGATAACGTACGGTTACTCGGTAGCGAATGGTTTCTCCGGTTTCAAGTGCCTGTCTAACCATATTTTCGTACTTTGTCATATAGGGAGTGTTGACTGGATTTTGATAGAGTGTGACTAAGTTTTCCGGTTTATCTCCACTACCTCCAAGCTGTCTCCCAATGAGATGGCCTCTAGAGTGATAGTAAGGAGAAAGGCCTGAAATGAAGCCAGTAGGACGAATATCTTTACTAGCGGTAGTTCCGCTATTTATCATTTCCTTTGTTAAAAGGGCATCTGCACTGGTTGCTCGCCCTAAAGAGTCTAAAGCATGGTAGACAATCCAACCGTGCTTTTGAATTTTTAAGTCATTTTGGGTGAAGGTCGCTTCCCCTTTTTCAATTGGTCCGGGATTTTTTCCACTTGTTGGCGAACTGGAAGAAGTTTTTTGGATAGTGGTAGGCGCCAAGCTTACACCAAATAAATCTTGCACAACACTAGGTACTTGAATCCCAAACAAAGCCAAACATAAAAGGACGAACAGAGCAATTAGCATTACAGAAGGACTAAAAATAGGTTGTTGTTTTTTTTTCTTGGCCATAGCAGACTCCTTTTCTAAACACTAGGGATACGATACGAAACAGTAGCTTAGGGGCTAAATCATATAAAAAGAATCTGAAAATCACTTTTCAGATTCTTTTTGCCGGTCACGTTCTTCATAATATTTCAGTTTTTCTTTTAGTTCAGCCAGTTCCGACTCATGTTTTTGAAGTTCTAAGACTTTTGTATCAATTTCTTCAATTTCTTCCCGTTTGTGTGGTTTGATAACACCGTTAACGATAAAGGCGACAAAAGTCCCAATAAAAGTATCTAAAACTCTTGAAACAGTATAGGCTACACTACTGCTATTGGGAATGGTTAAACTAATAATTAATAAAGCAGAGATGCCACCGATGATTCCAGCATTATTGTTGATACCATCAGAAACAACGATAAATAGTAGGACAAAAAGTGGAATACAAAAAACTTCTACAAACAAAGAGTGGGGGAATTTGTTGTGAATTAAAGTGTAGCAAAGGGCAAACAAACCACCAAGACTGTTTCCAATGATGCGCGAGCGACCAAATTTTAGAGTGGTTGAAATATCTTCACGCATTGAAAATACTGCTGAAAGAGAAGAAATCATTGCAGAAATGGTATAAGTATCGCTATCTTTCATAAACAAACGAAAAATAAGCAAACAACACATCACCGCAATTGCCGTTTTAACTGTACGCAATCCTAAACGAAAATTTCCGATTTTCAACGAATATCCCTTCATTTCTTTTGACTTGATGTGGTAGCAGTTGATTTTTGAAAAGTATCAATCAAGTTTAGCGTGTAGCTAATATTTGCTTCAGATTCCTCAGTAACCAAAGAAACAGAGCCATAAGTTCGTTTTATAATAGAACGCTGCACTTCTAAATCATCTACTGGATAATTGTCATATAGTCTGGTCTCTTGTTCATTTGCTGTTTTGATAAAAGCTTCGTAAGCAGAAAAATTACTCTCCATAATTTCTAAACTCTCCGCAATATGCTTCAAATCATTATTGGGGACATCTACACTTTTTTGTTGAACAATTTTTTCGAGTTGCTTACGTGTGTTTTGAATGTCAGTATTGACTTTTTCCATGCTTTGTAGTAATTGTTCTCGTTTTTTATAATTTTTATAAAGTGAACCTTCTTGCTCAGTAAAAGGCAATTTTCCATCAGTAGCAGCTTCTTGATCATCTTTAAAAACTGTATCAATCGTATCAACGAGTATTTGATAGTTTCGATAGTTTTTTTCTTGCTTCTGTAAGTTTTGCTTAAGATGAGCAACTGTTTCCTTGGATTGATCTAATTCCTCGGTGATACCACAAGCAGAAAAAATAAGCACGCATGTAGCCAGTAGAATACCTGTAACAATTCCTTTTTTCATCAAAAAACCCTTTCTAATTTAGTAACTCTATCATATACGAAAATAGCGTATTCGGCTACTATTTTGAAAATAAAAGCCGAACTTCTAAGAATATAAGGGTGAAAGCGTATGACTTATTACTTAAGTCTTTTCAGATGTTTGAAGTCACGCAACTAATAGTTTGTCTTCATTTATGAATGTGATAAAATAACCAGTAGAACTAATAATTGTTATATTTTTATGAAAGAAGAGGGAGGAAACAATGAAAATAGGTTTAAGAACCGTAAAAACTGCAGTATGTGCAACGCTAGCTATTTTGATCGCAAGTAGTTTAGGCCTGTTCTACCCAACATCAGCAGGAATTATTGCGATACTGAGTGTGACCAACACCAAAAGATCATCATTTCAAGTTGGATTTTATCGGATTTGTTCATTGGTTTTAGCCACTTGTATCGCATGGATTTGCTTTAAAACATTTGGCTACACACCTTTTGCCTTTGGTACTTTTTTAGTTTTATTTATTCCAATTGCAGCAGCTTGGAAAATGTCAGAAGGAATTGCGGTAAGTTCCGTTTTAGTGACGCAATTTTTAGTGGAGCAAACAATGGATTTTTGGATAATAAAGAATGCTTTCTTCCTCATGTTTATTGGACTGGGATTGTCATTACTAGCAAACTTATATATGCCAAATATTGAAAAAAAACTGAAATCCGATCAAGTGAAGATTGAAGAAAAATTGCGTATCTTATTATATGAGATGGCCCAATTATTTGATCAAAAATCTCCAGAACTAAATACTTGTGACACATTGGTCGTAGAAGTCGAAGAAGCCTTAAAGCAAGGAGAAATTTGGGCGATTCAACATGCAGAAAATCAATTGTTGACACAAAATAGCTATTACATTCATTATTTGGATATGCGTCATGTCCAAGTACAGTTATTAAAATCAATGAATGTTTTACTTCATGATATTCATTTTGATATGGTAGCAGGAAAAGATATTAAGCAATTATTTGAAAGTACTGCGGAAACTCTTTCTGAAATGAATGATGGGCAAAAGATTGCCAAAAAAGTCCAAGATGTTTACCAAATTTATCGAGAGATGCCTTTGCCACAATCACGCAAAGAATTTGAAAACCGGGCGAAATTGTATCAGTTGCTTACACAGTTTGAAACCTTTATTAAAATCAAGATTGAGTTTGTTGAGCAACAGGAATTGTGGAAACAAGGGAAAAAGGAAGTGTAAAACAAGTGATAGAAAAGGCTATTTTTACGAATATGTGCATGGTTTACAATGGCGGTAAAGTACTAGTTCAAGATCGAGTAAAACCAGACTGGTCAGGTATCACGTTTCCTGGTGGGCATGTTGAATTAGAAGAATCCTTTATTCAATCAACCATTCGTGAAGTAAAAGAAGAAACGGGACTGGAAATATGGAATTTGGAGTTGTGTGGGATAAAGCAATTTTTCTTAGAAGACGGGACTAGATATGTCGTATTTCTATATAAAACGAATTGTTACAAAGGAACGTTGCAGTCTTCGCGTGAGGGTGAAGTATTCTGGACAGATGTTGCAACCCTAGTTTCAAAGCAATTAGCGCCTAGTTTCGAACAAATGCTAGAAGTATTTTTAGACGATAAGAAAAGTGAATGTGTTCATGAATTACGCAATGGACAATGGGAAATCTGTAACTATTAATATAAAAAAAGGAAGCGGAGCAATGGAAGTTGTCCACTTCCTTTTTTATATTTTTTTAAATGCTATAGCTAAAAGGTGAAATTTCTGTTTATAAAGGTTAGAATAAAGGAAATATACAGTAAATAGGGAGAGAAAACGTATGCATAAAGCGCTGGTTTTAATTATTACTGATCAAATTTTGACACAGTATGCTTCGGAACAAAGTTTCTGTCAAAACTATTTAGACGTCACTTTGCATGAGTGGCAGCAATGGAAAAAAGGAAATAGTGGACTCAATGCTGAAAAAATGCAAAAAATTAAAAATTTATTTTCCGATTATGAATGGATGCTGGTACAAAAAACGGTTCAGCGTACGGCCTTACTCCCAGAAAAACGAAACTACGTTGTGCTAGAGTACAAGCACCTAAAAACATTAATTGCCAAAAAATGGTTGGACACAGGTGCGGCTGAAGTAGAGTTGATTACCCAAAAAAGTTCGTTTCAAAAAGCCACCAAGGAAAATCTATATAATAAAACGATTCAGTTGCGTGTTGTGATGGATTACGGGGTGTGGGGATATGAGGATATTTTAGAATTTTACCTGCCAGCCATTGTCCAAAATCAAATTGAAGAGTCCCAAGTGAATTTGCTCGAATGGGTAAATGATCAATTGACTGAGACCTATGTTAAAAAGTTGCCAAATTCAGAAATTATAGAGGATGAAAATGAGTGAAGAAAAAAATTGCGTTATTTTTAATTGGGCTTCTTTTTTTAAGCGGAATTTTTTTAGGGATAGAAAAGGCTGGCGAAAAGTCTAAACACTCTACGATAACAACCACAACAAGCACAACAAGCACAACAACGCAAACGAACAAGCAAAAAAAGAAAAATGCGGTAAAATCAGAGTTGCCCGATGTTTCAGTAAAAGACTGGAATCTTTTATTAGTAAATGCTCATAATACCGTGAAGGACCGTCAACCAAATCTCACAAGCTTAGCAAACGGGCAACAATTAGATGAAAAGGTCTATCCTTATTATGTCCAGCTTAGCGAGGCTGCAAGACAAGCTGGTTATACGTTACTTGCCATTTCTGGTTACCGGTCGGTTGCTTACCAACAGCAGCTTTTAAACAATGATATTCAATCTTATCTCAATCAAGGTTATTCTCAAGAAGCGGCTAAGAAAAAAGCGCTTGAGTACATGACGGAGCCAGGAACGAGCGAACATCATACAGGTCTGGCAATTGATGTTTTAGAACAAACTTGGTATGAAAAAGGCAATGCTTTAGAGACCAGTTTTGGAGAAACAAAAGCTGGAGAATGGTTAGCTCAAAATGCCGCAACTTATGGTTTTATCATTCGCTACCCTAAAGGAAAAGAAGACATTACTGGGATTCAGTATGAACCTTGGCATTTACGGTTCGTTGGCAAAGAAAATGCTCTATATATGGCTAAACATCAACTGGTTTTAGAAGAATATCTCGCATTATTAAAGGATTAGGAGACTAGATGAGCAAATTAAAAAGAAAACGTCAAAAAAAAATTAAGCAAGTCAGCAAGTCAGTTGCAAAAATAGTTAGTCTATTTTTGATCTTAGGAATGCTATTTATAGTTGTTTTACAGCATTTATCAACAAGTGTACAACAGACAAACGACTCTAGTGACACTCAAGAGCAAACCCAACAGACTTTTATAGCAGAGCTCCTGCCACATGCTAAAGAGTTGCAGAAACAATATGGCATACTTCCTAGTATCATACTGGGACAGGCTATTTTAGAATCTGATTGGGGAAAAAGCCAGTTAGGCAAAGACTATCACAATTTATTTGGGATTAAAGCGGGAGATGCGGAAGATAAGGTTGAATTAAAAACAAAAGAATACGAAGATGGCAAATGGAAAGAAATTACGGCTGCTTTTAAAGTTTACCCCAATTGGCAAGCTTCAATGACCGATCACACTTTGCTTTTTGTCAATGGCGTTTCATGGAATACGACAATATATCAAAATGTTTTGAAAGCAACGAATTATAAAGTGGCAGCACAAGCTTTACAAGATGCGGGATATGCAACAGATCCAGATTATGCCAGTAAAATCACCTCGGTAATTGAAACCTATCAGTTAAACCAATACGATTAAATAAACGAACGAACAAATTCAAGGAGTGAATCTAAAATGTCTGAAAAGAAAAAAGAGATACCTGAGATTATGACCGAACTAAGGAAAGATATTGTAAAAGTTCCGAAAGTCATACGTGAGTGTAGTGGAATTAGAATTTTTGGGAAACGAATTAAATCAATTATTTACACAACAGATATTGCGATTATAAGAAATACGGATGCAGATGCGGTTATTGCGGTGTATCCTTTCACTCCGCATCCAACAATTATTAAAAGTATCACAGAAGCAGCGGATATTCCAGTTTTTTCAGGTGTGGGGGGAGGCTTGACGCAAGGACAACGTTCGGTTTATATGAGTATTTTTGCCGAGGCGCAGGGTTCGATTGGGGTAGTAGTAAATGCTCCAACACCGATTGAAACCATCAAAAATGTGAAAGAGGCAGTTGATGTGCCGATTATTGGAACAATCACTTCGATTTACACGCCGATTCGGGAAAAGATTGAAGCTGGGGTTTCTATTTTAAACGTTAGTGGTGGGAGGCATACAGCAGCTATTGTTCGCAAAATTAGAAAAGAGTTTGGCGAAATTCCAATTATAGCTACTGGTGGACCAACAGATGAGTCCAACCTAGAAACCATCAAAGCTGGAGCTAACGCTTTAACGTACACACCTCCAACAAATGGAGAACTATTTAGTAAAAAAATGGAGTTATATAGAAAAACAGAAAAAACGAATTATGAATGATGATGTATGCAAAATGTTCGCTTTTTTTCAATAAAAAACTTGCGCTTTCTTTTATTTTAATAGATAATGACTATGAGTAGATCAATATTTTTATCTGAGTAGATGTAAAAGCAATCCGCTTTAAACGGGATTGTTTATAAAAAATTGAAGTGTTGAAAAAGAGTTGCTTATTATTAAGGAGGATAATGGTTTGAATTTTTTAGAAAAGCGAATTCAGCAAGAAGGTTCGGTATTAGATGGGAATGTGTTAAAAGTTGACCAGTTTTTGACACACCAAGTTGACGCGCAATTAATGCAGAAAATTGGCGAAGAGTTTGCAGCAAAGTTTCAAGCGAAAAACATTACGAAAGTCATCACTATTGAAGCGTCCGGAATTGCGCCTGCTGTTTTTACTGGTCTTTCTTTGGGTGTTCCAGTTATTTTTGCAAGAAAACAAAAAAGTGTCACAATGGAAGATGAATTGTTATGTACAGAGGTTTACTCGTACACTAAAAAGGTTACTAGTACAGTCTCTATTTCAAGTAAATTTTTAACACCGACTGACAATGTCCTGGTTATTGATGATTTTTTAGCAAATGGACAGGCAGCATTGGGGCTTTCGGAGTTGTGTCAAAAAGCTGGTGCGACGGTTACAGGGATTGGAATCGTCATTGAAAAGTCGTTTCAATCGGGCAGAGAACTGCTTGAAAAAGCTGGTTTCGATGTTTATTCGTTGGCACGTATTGCTTCGCTAGAAAATCAGCAAGTCCAATTTTTAACAGAGAAATAATCTCAAGTATGAGAACAATACTTTATAAAAAAAGTGTTGTTTTTCTTTTTCGATTGTATATATAGCATAAGATGAAAGATGAAAAAGAGAGGAGAAATTTTGTATGTGTCCAAAGGTATCTGTTATAATGGGGAGTGTGTCTGACTGGGAAACGATGAAAGAAACCGTAAATATGCTAGCTCAATTCGGCATTGATTATGAAAAAAAAGTGGTTTCAGCGCATCGTATGCCACAGGAGATGCTTGCTCATGCAAAAGAAGCTCAAAGTTCTGGCGTTCAAGTAATCATCGCAGGTGCAGGAGGAGCGGCCCATTTACCTGGGATGGTTGCTGCAAATACGGTATTACCTGTTATTGGAGTACCAATCCAAACGAGTACTTTAAATGGAGTCGATTCATTACTCTCAATTGTGCAGATGCCTGCTGGAATTCCAGTTGCAACTACTGCTATAGGGCGTGCAGGCGCAAAGAATGCTGCTTTATTAGCAGTTCAAATCTTAGCGATAAACAATGAGCAATTAAAAAAAAAATTAGAGGACTATCGAAGTGAAATGAACAAAAATGCAATAGAAAGTAGTGATAAGCTTGTCTGAAATGATACTTCCAGGTCAAACAATAGGAATTATAGGTGGGGGTCAGCTTGGGAAAATGCTTTGTCTTTCCGCAAAAAAAATGGGGTTTGAAGTAGGAGTACTGGATCCTTTGGAAAGTTGTCCAGCAGCGCAAGTCGCGGATTGGCAAATTGTCGGGGGGTACAGCGATGAGTTTGCTTTAGAAAAAATGGCACAACGTTGTGATGTGTTGACCTATGAATTCGAAAATGTAGATGCTGAGGTTCTAAAACTTGCTGAAAAAGCGGTACCCATCCCTCAAGGAAGTAAGCTTTTAGAAATTACACAAGATCGTTTGCTCGAAAAAGCTTTTTTAGATGTAAACAACATCAACATTGCTCCGTATGCAACGATTGTTAAGTTATCTGATATTGAGGAAAGTATAGATAGTATAGGATTTCCTTGTGTATTAAAAACCACCCGGGGAGGATATGACGGCAAAGGACAACATGTGATGAATAGCATGTCGGATATCCAAGGATGTATACCACTGACTAAAAGTGGGACCTGTGTGTTGGAAGCTTGGATTCCATTTGAAAAAGAGCTTTCTATTCTGATTGCAGCGAATAGTCGAGCAGAAACGATGGTTTTTCCAGTCGTGGAAAATACCCATAGAAATAATATTTTGCACCAAACGATTGCGCCTGCCAAGATTCCAGATGAAGTAATTGAAGAAGTTGAACGAATTGGCAAAGCAATTGCTGAAAGTATAGAGTTAAGAGGTGTGATGGCAGTGGAGTTATTTCTCGCAAAAAATGGCAGTATCTATGTCAATGAGTTAGCGCCACGTCCGCATAATTCAGGGCATTATTCCATTGAAGCTTGTGAAGTTTCACAATTTGATGCCCATATCCGAGGCATCTGTAACTGGCCACTGCCTCAGACCCCTAATTTACTTTCTCCGGCGATGATGGTAAATATTTTAGGCCAACATTTTGCGGAGGCTATTACTGAAATTGAAGCAAAGCCCGAATGGAATTTTCACTTTTATGGAAAAAAACAAGCGAAATATAATCGTAAAATGGGGCATATCACAATTTTGACTAAAAATATTGACGAAACCAAACAAGAAATTAAAGAGACGAATATCTGGGATTAATAAAGGAGATAAAGAGATGATTGAAAGATATAGTCGACCAGAAATGAGTCGAATATGGACCGATACAAATCGCTATCAAGCGTGGTTAGAAGTTGAAATTTTGGCAGATGAAGCTTGGGCTGAATTGGGAGAGATTCCAAGAGAAGATGTGAAGAAAATCCGAACACATGCCACGTTTGATGTTGAGAGGATTTTGGAAATTGAAGCTAGCACACGTCATGATGTCGTCGCTTTTACAAGAGCTGTATCTGAGTCTTTGGGTGAAGAAAGAAAGTGGATTCACTATGGACTGACAAGTACGGATGTAGTTGATACTGCGTACGGTTATTTATTGAAGCAAGCCAATGATATTTTGCGTAAAGATTTAGAACGCTTCCTTAAAATTATCGGTGAGAAAGCGCAACAATATAAAGAGACAGTATGTATGGGACGAACACACGGAGTACATGCAGAACCAACGACTTTTGGCTTAAAACTAGCGATGTGGTATTCGGAGATGAAGCGGAACATTGAACGTTTCGATCGTGCGGCTAAAGGAGTAGAAGCTGGTAAAATTAGTGGAGCTGTAGGGACATTTGCAAACATTCCAACTTTTGTTGAAAGTTATGTCTGTGAAAAGCTGGGCATTCGTGCACAGGAAATCTCGACGCAAGTTTTACCACGTGATTTGCATGCCGATTATGTTGCCGCAATGGCCTTAATTGCAACCAGTATCGAAAAATTTGCGACAGAGATCCGTGGACTGCAAAAATCTGAAACACGTGAGGTAGAGGAATTTTTTGCTAAAGGACAAAAAGGTTCTTCCGCAATGCCGCATAAACGTAATCCAATTGGTTCTGAAAATATGTGCGGACTAGCACGGGTAGTCCGAGGGCATATGGTCACTGCCTATGAAGACGTGACGCTGTGGCATGAGCGCGACATCTCGCATTCATCTGCAGAGCGCATTATCATACCCGATACAACTATTTTATTAAACTATATGTTGAATCGTTTTGGGAATATTGTTAAAAATTTGACTGTTTTCCCAGAAAATATGAAACGCAACATGGAGGCGACTTTTGGTTTGATTTATAGTCAACGCGTGCTACTAAAATTAATTGATAAAGGATTAAGTAGAGAAGACGCGTATGACTTGGTGCAACCTAAAACAGCCTATGCATGGGACCATCAAACAGCGTTTCGCCCACTTTTAGAGCAAGATGAAAAAATTATGTCAATTTTAACGACCAAAGATATTGCCGATGCGTTTGACTATCGCTATCATCTGAAAAATGTGGATGAAATCTTTAATCGAGTTGGCTTGTAATCGTGTAAAAAAGAGTATCGTTTTTCTTATTCAAAAACGATACTCTTTTTTTAAATAGATAAAACACGAACGATTTTAATGTTTTTTAAACAAATGTACATAAATATGTTTGTTTTTTTTGTTTTTATTGGTATTATTTAATTATAAATGAAAATAACACGAACAAATCTAAGAGGGAGTTTTGCGTTTTGAAGAAAAAGGAACTTATCTACCAAGGAAAAGCGAAAAATCTTTATGCTACGGATAGGAAAAATGTACTTCTTGCTGAATATTTAGATCAAGCTACAGCCTTAAATGGAAAAAGAAAAGATCAGATTGTCGGGAAAGGAACCCTAAATAATCAAATTACTTGTCTTATTTTCGACTATTTAGCCGAGCAAGGAATAAAAACTCATTTGATTTCTAACTATTCACAAACAGAGCAATTACTCCATAAAGTCGAGATTATTCCCTTAGAAGTAGTCCTTAGAAACGTCGCTGCAGGAAGCTTTTCTAAAAAATTTGGTTTAGCTGAGGGTGTGGTACTTCAGGCGCCTATTATTGAATTTTATTACAAAAATGATTCACTAGATGATCCGTTTATGAATGAAGCTCATATCTACGAGTTTCAGCTAGCGACAAAGAGTCAAATTGAGTATATCAAAAGTCAAACTTACGAAATTAATCAAAAGTTGCAACAGTTGTTTGAAGCTAAAGGGATACAGCTTATTGATTTTAAATTAGAATTCGGTCTGTTAGCTGATGGAAGTCTAGTGTTAGCTGATGAAATTTCTCCTGACACTTGCCGCTTATGGGACACACAAACAAAGGAAAAACTAGATAAAGATAACTATCGAAAGCAATTAGGTGATTTAGTTCCTATATACCAAGAAGTTTTGAGTCGTTTGAAGAAATAAAAATAGAAAAGGAGTCAAGGAAATGTATCTAGTAAAAGTGTATGTGATGTATAAGGATTCGATTTTGGATCCTCAAGGTGAAGCGGTTAAAGGCGCTATTCATCGTCTCGGCTATCTAGCAGTTGAAGAAGTACGGATTGGCAAGTATTTTGAAATGAAACTGTCAAAAAGTGATGCGGATATTGAGAAACAGGTCAATGAAATTTGTGATAAATTGTTAGCAAATGTCAATATGGAAAGCTATCGTTACGAAATTGTGGAGGAAAAATAAATGAAATTTGCTGTCATTGTTTTCCCAGGATCTAATTGTGATGCAGACTTGCTCTGGGCTTTAAAAAATGTTTTGGGCCAAGAGGCTGAGTACGTTCGCCACGATGCAACGAGTCTAACGGGATATGCAGGAGTCTTTTTGCCAGGTGGTTTTTCGTATGGAGATTACCTTAGGTGTGGAGCAATTGCACGCTTTTCAAAAATCATGCCGGAGGTCATTCGCTTCGCTAAAGAAGGCAAACCAGTTTTTGGAACGTGTAATGGTTTTCAAATTTTAATTGAAGCAGGATTACTTCCAGGTGCGCTGATTCGAAATGATTCGTTAAAGTTCATTTGTAAGTCAGTCAAATTGAGGGTTCAAAATAACCAGACAGTGTTTACTCGTGAATACTTGGAACAAGAAGAAATCTTACTTCCAATTGCGCATGGTGAGGGGAATTATAAGTGTGATGCACAAACTTTAGTCAAACTAAAAGAGAATCATCAGATTGTATTTACCTATTCTGATGAAAATCCTAACGGTAGTATTGAGCAAATTGCAGGCATCACGAATAAACGTGGCAATGTCTTAGGGATGATGCCTCACCCAGAAAGAGCAATGGAGCAATTGCTTGGATCAGATGATGGTTTGCGCTTGTTTCAATCCGTAATTAATCATACTAGGAAGAAGGCGAAACAATGACTCAAGTCGAACCTACACCACAAGAAATCAAGGAAAAACAATTATATAAACAATGGGGATTAAGCACATTAGAATACCAACTGATTCAAAAAATAATAGAGCGCTTGCCTAACTATACGGAAACAGGTTTGTTTTCTGTTATGTGGAGTGAGCATTGCTCCTATAAAAATTCAAAGCCAATACTGAAAAAGTTCCCAACAAATGGACCACAAGTTTTGCAAGGGCCAGGCGAAGGAGCGGGGATTGTAGACATAGGAGATGATTTGGCGGTTGTTTTTAAAGCTGAAAGTCACAATCATCCTTCTGCAGTTGAACCGTATGAAGGTGCGGCAACAGGTGTTGGTGGGATTATTCGAGACATATTTAGTATGGGTGCGCGTCCCATTGCCTTATTAGATTCTTTGCGCTTTGGCGAATTAACCACTGCTAGAACTAAGTACTTACTCGAAGAGATTGTGGCAGGGATTAGTGGTTATGGCAATTGTATTGGCATCCCAACTGTAGGAGGAGAAGTTGCTTTTGATGCTTGTTATGAAGGAAATCCACTTGTGAATGCGATGTGTGTGGGCTTAATCGAACACAAAAATATTCAAAAGGGACAAGCTAAAGGTGTGGGAAATCATATTATGTATGTTGGAGCAAAAACGGGACGTGATGGAATCCACGGGGCAACATTCGCTTCAGAGGAATTTGATACGGAGGAAGAGCAAAAGCGCTCAGCGGTGCAGGTCGGGGATCCCTTTATGGAAAAATTATTACTCGAGGCTTGTTTGGAATTGATTGAAAAATATTCAGATGTGCTAGTGGGAATACAGGATATGGGCGCAGCAGGACTGGTGTCTTCTAGCGCTGAGATGGCATCAAAAGCCGGAAGCGGGTTGATTTTAAATTTGGATCACGTTCCTCAACGAGAGACAAATATGACACCTTATGAGATGATGCTATCTGAATCGCAAGAAAGAATGTTGATTTGTGTGAAACGAGGTTGTGAAGAGCGGGTCATTTCATTGTTCAAAAAGTATGAACTCGATGCAGTAACAATCGGAGAAGTAACAGATGATGGGCTGTATAGGTTGTATCACCAACAAAAAGAAGTTGCGAAGTTACCCGTAGATGCACTTGCGGAAGAGGCTCCCGTTTATTACAAAGAAAGTAAAGAACCAAAAAGAATCAAAGAATTTGCAGCGATGCCTCCATTTTATCCACAAATAACAGAGGCTACGACTATATTTTGTCAGTTGTTAGAACAACCTACCATCGCCTCGAAACGCTCAATATTTGAAACATATGATAGTCAAGTTTTGACGAATACTGTTGTTGGACCGGGAAGTGATGCTGCTGTGATTAGAATCAAAGACACTGAAAAATCTTTAGCAATAACCACAGATTGTAACGGTCGCTACTTATATTTGAATCCTAAAATTGGTGGTGGAATAGCTGTTTGTGAAGCGGCAAGAAATATCGTGGCAAGCGGAGGACAGCCACTTGCGATTACGGATTGTTTGAATTTTGGATCGCCGGACAAACCAGAAGGATTTTGGGAATTATCTGAGGCTGCAACGGGAATTGCTCAAGCATGTGAACTGCTGGAAACCCCAGTTATTTCTGGAAACGTTTCGCTTTACAATGAAACAAATGGGCAAGCTATTTATCCAACTCCGGTAATCGGAATGGTTGGACTCATCGAAAAGACAAGCGACATTACCACACAAGAGTTTAAACATACAGGAGATTATCTCTATCTTTTAGGCGAAACGTATGCTGATTTTAGTGGTTCAGAGCTTCAAAAACTTTTACAAGGCACTATCTCTGGAACGCTAGAGCACGTAGATTTCAGCATAGAAAAGAAAAATCAAGAGTTGTGTTTACAAGCGATTCAATCAGGACTTGTTCAAAGCTGTCATGATTTATCAGAAGGAGGGTTAGCAATTGCGCTTGCTGAAGCAGCATTTCCTAATGAATATGGTGTCGAGATAACAGTTGATTTTCCTTGTAGTTACCTTTTTTCTGAAACTCAGTCACGCTTTTTATTTTCAATCGCTCCTGATAAAAAAGCAGCATTTGAAAGAGTCCTTGAAAATAAAGCGGTTTTCTTAGGAAAAGTGACCGATAATCAAATCTTGCATATGCAGGCTACAGATGGAGAAATCTGTGCCGAAACAGGAACGTGCAAGAAATTATGGGAGGAAGCTATCACATGTCTTATGAAGTCAAAAGCCTAAATGAAGAATGTGGCGTATTTGGGGTATATGGTCATAAAGAGGCGGCACAAGTAACTTATTATGGGTTACACAGCTTGCAACATAGAGGCCAAGAAGGGGCTGGAATTGTATCATGTCATCAAGGAAAACTACTAGGACATCGAGATTTGGGCTTGCTTTCAGAAGTATTTAAAGAGGAAAAAAAGCTACAAAGATTGCAAGGGAGCGCTGCTATTGGTCACGTGAGGTATGCAACTGCAGGAAATGGCAGTGTCGATAATATTCAGCCTTTTCTATTTAAATTTTATGATACAGAAGTTGCGCTAGCCCATAATGGCAATTTGACGAATGCCAAAACTTTGAGGGGGGAATTAGAAAAATCCGGGGCTATTTTCCATTCAAATTCAGACACAGAAATTTTGATGCATTTAATCCGAAAAAGTCAGAAAGAAGATGTTGTTGATAAAGTCAAAGAAAGCTTACAACAAATTGAGGGTGGCTTTGCTTATTTGCTTTTAGATAAAAATCAGATGATTGCAGCCCTTGACCCGTATGCTTTTCGGCCACTATCGATTGGACAAATGAAGAATGGTGCGACTGTGATTGCCAGCGAAACTTGTGCATTGGATGTCGTTGGGGCAACGTTTATAAGAGATGTTAAACCAGGTGAGTTAGTCATTGTAAATGATGAAGGATATCATATTGAAAAGTATACGGAACAAACTACTCCGGCTATCTGTGCAATGGAATATATTTACTTCGCCCGTCCCGATTCTAATATTGCAGGGGTCAATGTCCATCGAGCACGAAAAACAATGGGAAAAAAATTAGCATTGGAATGTCCTGTTGAGGCAGATATGGTAGTTGGAGTCCCGAACTCTTCGTTGTCAGCAGCAAGTGGTTACGCAGAGCAAAGTGGAATTCCTTACGAGATGGGGCTGGTAAAAAATCAGTATATTGCTAGAACCTTTATCCAGCCCACTCAAGAGTTAAGAGAACAGGGCGTACGCATGAAACTCTCCGCCGTACGCGGCGTTGTCGAGGGCAAAAAAGTAATTATGGTGGATGATTCTATCGTCCGTGGAACGACGAGCAAGCGGATTGTCCGCTTATTAAGAGAAGCAGGGGCAAAAGAAGTCCATGTTCGTATTTCCTCGCCTCCACTAAAATACCCTTGTTTTTACGGAATTGATATTCAAACTAGAGAAGAACTGATTGCATCTCGGCAGACAGTTTCACAGATGTGTGAGACGATTGAGGCGGACTCTTTAGGTTTTTTAAGCGAGGATGGACTAATTGAAGCGATTGGCTTGAAGTTTGATGCCCCTTATACAGGCTTATGCATGGCTTACTTTAATGGGGACTATCCGACACCATTATTTGACTACGAAAAAGAGTATGTTGCTTCTTTGAAAGCCTATCCTGATGTAATAAACACTAACGGATTAATAGCAACTTATAAAGGAGAGCGAAGCTAATGGAAAATGCGTATACCAAAGCTGGGGTTGATGTAAAGGCTGGATACGAGGTTGTATCACGGATTAAAAAGCATGTACAAAAAACTCAACGATTGGGAACGATGGGCACACTTGGTGGCTTTGGTGGATGTTTTGACTTGAGCCAGCTTCATCTAAAAGAACCGGTGTTGGTTTCGGGGACAGATGGTGTGGGAACCAAGTTATTACTTGCCATGA
This sequence comes from Vagococcus entomophilus, assembly GCF_003987595.1. Taxonomy (NCBI): domain Bacteria; kingdom Bacillati; phylum Bacillota; class Bacilli; order Lactobacillales; family Enterococcaceae; genus Vagococcus; species Vagococcus entomophilus. Next base: position 57,504 of record NZ_NGJZ01000005.1, read on the forward strand.
AAGCCAAAAAGCACGATACAATTGGGATTGATTGTGTGGCAATGTGTGTCAATGATATCGTCGCTCAAGGAGCACTTCCGTTGTATTTTTTGGATTATATTGCTACGGGGAAAAATGATCCCGTATTGCTTGAACAAGTAGTTGCTGGAGTTGCCAAGGGATGTATGGCCTCTGATGCCGCGTTAATCGGAGGAGAAACAGCAGAAATGCCTGGTCTATATCAAGGAAACGAATATGATCTGGCAGGTTTTGCAGTAGGGGCTGCTGAAAAAAAAGACTTAGTGACGGGAGAAACAATCGCAAGTGGGGATTGTTTAATTGGTTTACCGTCCAGTGGTATCCATTCAAATGGGTATTCACTAGTCCGAAAGATCTTTTTTGAGGAGCAAGGTTTTTCAGGAGCGGAAACATTCGAGAAACTTGCAAACAAACCGCTAATGGAAGAACTCTTAACTCCAACTAAAATTTATGTTTCCGCTTTGAAACCTTTACTAGAGAAACACTTAATTAAAGGAATGGCACACATAACGGGTGGTGGATTTGTTGAGAATATTCCACGGATGTTACCTGAAGGTCTGATAACAGAGCTAGTCCCTAATAGTTGGCCAATTTTACCTATTTTTGAGTTGCTTCAAACGTATGGACATCTTGAAGCAAAAGAGATGTATGAAATTTTTAATATGGGAATCGGTATGGTGTTAGCTGTAGCACCAGATCATGTACAACTTGTGCAAGAGATACTGGAATGTTGTCATGAAGAGAGCTACCTTATCGGAAAGGTACGAGCTGGCGAAGGAGATCGGGTGAATTGGAAAATGAAAGAGCATGCATAAAGGTGGCCGTCTTTGCGTCAGGCAATGGCGGAAATTTTGAACAACTAGTCCTAAAAGTACATCATAATCCCCAAGTTGCTGCGAAAATTTGTTTTGTCCTTACAGATCAAGCCGATGCTTTTGTACTTGAGAGGGCCAAAAGACAGGGGATAACGGGCATCTTTTGTGAACCAAAAGCTTTTCAAAGCAAAGCACTGTATGAAGCAGAGATTTTATCCTATTTAAAAAAATACGGAGTAGAATTAATTTTACTAGCAGGCTATATGAGAATCATTGGACCTACTCTCTTACAAGAGTATCAAGGGAAAATTTTAAACATTCATCCTTCACTACTGCCACAGTTTCCCGGTAAACAGGGGGTTAAGGATGCTTTTGAAGCTGGTGTTTGTCAAACCGGTGTTACCGTTCATTTAGTGGACGAAGGAGTGGATACAGGTCCTATTTTAGCGCAGGAATCTGTTTCGATTGTACCAGGTGAATCCATTGAGAAACTGGAACAAAAGATTCATCAAGTAGAGCATGAGCTTTACCCTAAAACTGTGCTAGAATTAATAACAAAAATGAAAGGAAACAATCCAAAATGACAAAGAGAAAAGCATTGATTAGTGTTTCAGATAAAACGGGATTAATCGAATTTGCCAAGACTTTATGCGAGTTAGATATTGAAATTGTTTCAACAGGAGGCACTAAGCAGTATTTAGAAGAATCGGGAATTAAAACGACTGCGGTTGAGTCTATTACAGGTTTTTCTGAAATGATGGACGGCAGAGTTAAAACGCTGCATCCAGCTATCCACGGTGCGTTATTAGCTAGAAGAGACAAGGCAGCGCATCTCAACGATTTGCAAGCGCATAATATTCAATTGATTGATTTTGTCTGTGTCAATCTTTACCCCTTTAAGCAGACAATTTTAAAAGAAGGAGTTGGCTTAGAAGAGGCCATTGAAAATATTGATATTGGTGGACCTAGTATGTTGCGTAGCGCAGCTAAAAATTATGCTTCTGTTACAGTAATTGTCGATCCCAATGATTATCCTATTGTAGCGAAAGAGCTTTTAGAGAATCAGCAAACCACACTCGAAACTCGAGCAAAACTTGGGGCAAAAGTTTTTCGCCATACAGCAGCATATGATGCGGTTATTGCGAATTACTTAACTCATAACGTAGCAGAAAAAAATCCAGAGCTGCTAGTACTTCCGTATGAACGTAAACAGGTGTTAAGATACGGAGAAAATAGCCATCAACAAGCAACTTTTTATAAAAATGTGTTACCAGATAGTTACTCAATTGCTTGCTGTAAACAGTTACATGGAAAGGAATTATCTTACAATAATATCCGTGACGCGGACGCAGCAATTCGCATTGTCAGAGAATTTGTAGAGCCAACAGTTGTGGCACTTAAACATATGAATCCTTGTGGAATTGGAACAGGAGCAACCATTTTCGAGGCCTATATACAGGCGTATACCGCCGATCCAGTTTCCATTTTTGGTGGAATTGTTGTGTGCAATCGGACCGTTGACTTGCCAACTGCAAAAAAAATGCACGCGTTGTTTTTGGAGATTATTATCGCACCAGATTACACAGCTGAAGCATTGGCTTGTTTAGAGCAGAAAAAAAATGTTCGGATACTCAAGTTAGATTTTTCCCAGGACAAACAAGCAATCGAAACGGAAAAAACAGGGGTTCTAGGTGGCATGTTGGTGCAAGAACAAGACAGCTTGGTGGAAGAGGTAGATCAGTGGGTCTGCGTAACCAAAAGGAAGCCGACTAAAGAAGAACAACAAGCACTTGTATTTGCCTATAAAGCAGTAAAATATGTTAAAAGCAATGCTATTGTTGTCACAAATGCTACGCAAACACTGGGGATAGGGGCAGGTCAAATGAACCGAGTTGGATCAGTCAAAATTGCACTCGAGCAAGCAAAAGATAACTTGATAGGGGCGGTCCTTGCAAGTGATGCTTTTTTTCCGATGAGTGATAGTGTGGAGTATGCAGCTTTAAAAGGAATTCGAGCGATTATTCAACCAGGTGGCAGTATTCGTGATCAAGAATCAATTGAGATGGCAGATAAATATGGTGTCACAATGCTATTTACTAATGTACGACATTTTAGACACTAAGAATTTTTAAGTGAGGAGAAAGTAAAATGAAGATACTAGTCATTGGTAGTGGTGGCAGAGAACATGTTCTTGCAAAGAAATTTTTAGAAAGTCCCCGTGTGGCAAAAGTATATTGTGCGCCGGGAAATCCTGGTATGGTAAGAGACGGAATTCAACTAGTTGATATAAATGAAAGTCAGCAAGAGTTGTTGGTTGAATTTGCGAAAAAAGAAAAACTTGATTTTACTTTTGTGGGTCCCGAGCTGCCTTTATTTGAAGGAATTGTCGATGTTTTTCAGCAAGCTGGTTTAAAAGTGTATGGGCCTAACAAGGCAGCGGCAATCATTGAAGGATCGAAAATTTTCAGTAAGTACTTGTTAAAAAAATATGCAATCCCTACAGCAGACTACTGGGCCTTCTCTGATTTTGAAGAGGCAGTTTCCTTTATTGGCCAGAAAAATCAGTTTCCTATTGTCATCAAGGCTGATGGTTTAGCAGCAGGCAAAGGGGTTGTTATTGCTGAAAGCTATGAAGAGGCGTGCTTTGCCTTAAAAGAGATGTTGATCGATGAAAAGTTTGGAAAAAGCGGGATGAAAGTGGTCATAGAGGAATTTTTAGTTGGCGAAGAATTTTCTTTACTTGCATTTGTTCGAGGCGAAGAAGTATATCCGATGGTGATTGCTCAAGACCATAAACGTGCTTATGAAGGAGACAAGGGACCCAATACAGGAGGAATGGGCGCCTACTCGCCTGTACCCCACATCAAAAAACAAGTCATAGAAGAGGCCGTGGAGCACATTGTGAAGCCTACTGCCCGTGCAATGGTTCGTGAAGGTCGCAGTTTTTCTGGAATTTTATATGCGGGATTAATCTTGACGAGTAATGGACCTAAAGTGATTGAATTTAACGCACGGTTTGGAGACCCTGAGACGCAGGTGATTTTACCACGGTTAAAAAGCGACTTTGCCACCGTGATCTATGAACTGCTCACAGATCAACAACCCATTATTGAATGGGAGCAAGAGCGATTTCACATAGGAGTAGTGGTAGCGGCTAAAGGCTATCCTCAGAGATATGAGAAAGATTTTTTAATTCCTGAGTTGGAGTGGCAGCCAGATGAGAATGTCTATTATGCAGGGGTTAGTAGTGATACGTTGGGCTTAGTAGCAAATGGCGGCAGATTATTCTTAGTGGAAGTTTCCGGAAAAACATTGAAAGAAGCACAAACTCGTGTATATAATAGTCTCACAAAGCTTGATCATAAGTTTATGTTTTACCGAACTGATATCGGGGACAGAGCATTGAGCTACTATAAACATACAGGTTGTGATAAAGATGGTAAGGAAAAATACAGCGGAAATTAAAGCTTATGACTATATTCGAGATAAGATTATTTCTGGTGAATGGCCTCCTATGAAAAAGATAGTCGAACAAGAAATTTCTGATACGCTTAAGATTAGTCGCTCTCCTATACGCAGTGCAATCCATCAGCTAGTGGACGAAAAGTATTTGAAAAATGTTCCCTACAAAGGAGCGCTTGTTGCACAGAGAAAACTGACCAAGAAAGAGTATGTGGACCGGTTACAAGTAGTGGAGCTCCTGATTGGCAATTATATTTTTCAAGTGGAATCCAAGTATTATGTATTGCCTTATGACTATTTATATGACATCGTTGCTCAATTAGAACAAGAATGGCAGACGACAAGAAACAATGACATGCTGGTACGCTTAGAAAAGTTATTTGCCAAATATTTTTTTAAGAGTAATCCGAATCACTATTATTATACGTTAGCGTTACAGCTAGTATCGGAAGTACTAGAGATTGAGTTCAGAGATAAGTTTGGAGAAATTTTCTTTCATAAGATTTTGATTTCTAGTCTGAGAAGTGTCCTTACTTTTTGTAAAAAGCAAGAATATGCCGAGGCCAGAAAAGAAGTAAGAATTATGATGAACAATATTATGCTTGAGATTGTAGAGTATTGACAAGGAGTAATAATTTATACTCCTTTTTTTGTTTTTATCATGTATAATGAAAGAGAAGTTAGATTAAATTGAAGGAGTCTATTAATGGAAGCGAAAATTAAAGTTGAACACTTGAATATGAAGTACAAGCAACAAGAAGTTTTAGCAATTGACGAGTTATCATTTGATTCAGGAATTTCATATGGAATTGTGGGGCATAATGGTGCAGGGAAAACGACCTTATTTAAATGTATGACCAACATTATTCCAACCTATACTGGAACGATTACCCTGGAAGGGCAAAACATTAGAGAACATAATGAAATGTTACTTAAAGTCGGCATCGTTTTAGATGGTATGTCTGTTTATAAAAATCGTACTGGATGGTTTAATATCCAATACTTTTCAGGTTTAAGAGGCAATGTTGATGAGAAAAAAGCAGAGAAATTAGCACAAGATTTAGAGCTCGAAGGAGTACTTGATAAAAAAGTATCGACTTATTCTTACGGTATGCAAAAGAAATTGATTCTCTTGATTGCGTTGATGCATACACCTGAGATTTTAATTTTAGATGAACCGTTTAGAGGGCTAGATATTGATAGTGTCAGTTGGTTCAAAAAATATTTGAAATCTTTGATTAAGAATGGCTTAACGCTAATTATATCTAGTCATGTTCAAAATGACCTTGAAACTTTATGTGACGAAGTATATGTGATTGATCAAGGAAAACTTATCAATCATATCAATCTTAACGAAGAAAAGCAAAAAATGGTACGTGTGATTAGTACTTCGAACAATGCTCGTTTGGCAGAATTATTAGACCAAGCAAATTATTACTATAGTGAGACTGATGAGGATGACTCATTAAAAATTGATATTTCTGATGAGCGCTGGACTGCAATCCGTGAAGCGTTACAAGAAGAAAAAATTGAAATTTATGAACTATCAAAAGTAAAAGTTTTAGAAGATAAGTTAAATTAGAAGGAGTAAAAAAATGACAGGAAAACAAATTTTTAAAATGGAAATGTTTAAATTTATGAAAGAAAAAAGTTATATGATTACTGCGGCAATTCTAGCTGTTCTAAACATTATTGTAACGTTATTCATCATGTACATAGTCAATGGTTTTACAACGGATACAAATGGTATCCCAAGCGCATTTGCTTCAATGATGGTATTTGTAACGATTTTTGTGCTTTTTGCGAACTGGTTATTTTTGTTTCTTTATCCATTTCACATCATATCTGTGGATTATAAAAATAATGTCATGGCGATGTTGGTTGCCTCAGGTGTGAATCGGACAAAACTATTCTTTTCAAAGATTGGGGCAGTGATTATCTGTACAGTATTGTTAAGTATTGCCATTACGATTATTCCTGTACTCATTATTTTTATCGATATCACAACAAAAGTGGGCGTTCAGCAGTTTATTGATGGAGTATCTTCGATTTTCTCTGGGCTGCAATCAATTGATGGCTTTTCTTTGATTGTTATGATGATCTTTTCTTATTTAGCAAGCCTTATGACTATTACGGCATCTGCTATTTTGGTTAAAGGGAGTAATAAAACTGTTTCGCTGTTTATTGGATTTTCGATTTTGATTAGTTTGGTCTCAGGTGTTTTAAATCAAGTTATTAATACGAATGCTATGGATAATGCAAGTAGACTGTTTGTTCAAAGTCTTTATTCAGTTATAACGATCCTTATTTTTGGATTTATTGGTGTTAAAACATTACAAAAACAAATTCTGTAATGTTGATAAAAAATTAAAAAATAGACAAAGAGAGTTGTGGGCTGCTTCATCCCGCAGCTCTTTTTTATTGTTCTTATTTATTTAACTTTGAACTTGATTTATTCGGATTTATAGTGTAAATTATTCTTTGGAACGAAACAAATAATGGTTTTGAAGACCTTAATGTTCGTTTTTATCTTTGAGATGGATTGGGAAATCCTTACAGGAGGAACTTTTATGAAAGTTTTTGATTATGAAGATGTTCAACTTATTCCAAACAAGTGTATTGTTTCGAGTCGTTCGGAGTGCGATACGACAGTCAGCTTAGGCGGGCATGAGTTCAGATTGCCAGTGGTTCCAGCGAATATGCAAACAATTATTGATGAAACAATTGCGGAAAAATTAGCAAGTAATGGTTATTTCTATATTATGCATCGGTTTAAAGAAGCTGAACGCATAGGCTTTATAAAAAATATGCAAAGTAAAGGACTAATAGCTTCTATTAGTGTTGGGGTAAAGCCATTAGAATATAGTTTTATTGAAGAACTTGCGGCAAAAAAAATAACACCAGAGTTTATTACAATAGATATTGCACACGGACATTCAAATGCTGTGATTCAAATGATTCAACATATCAAGTGCTATCTGCCAGATTCTTTTGTGATTGCAGGAAATGTAGGAACTCCAGAGGCAGTACGTGAGTTAGAAAATGCGGGAGCCGATGCGACCAAAGTTGGGATTGGGCCTGGGAAAGTTTGTATTACAAAAATTAAAACAGGATTTGGTACTGGTGGCTGGCAATTGGCGGCACTTAGATGGTGTGCAAAAGCTGCGCGCAAACCGATTATTGCCGATGGAGGAATCCGTACAAACGGTGATGTTGCCAAGTCTATTCGCTTTGGAGGTACAATGGTGATGATTGGTTCTTTATTTGCAGGACATGAAGAATCTCCAGGTGAAACCAAAGAAGAAAATGGTATTTTGTATAAAGAATACTTTGGGAGTGCTTCCGAGTATCAAAAAGGTGAAAAGAAAAATGTAGAAGGCAAAAAAATATGGCTCGAGCATAAAGGGAAATTTGCAGATACATTGATTGAAATGCAACAAGATCTCCAATCTTCTATTTCTTATGCGGGTGGCAAAGATTTAGAAGCGATACGAAAAGTCGATTACGTTATTGTTAAAAATTCTATTTTTAACGGAGATACAATTTAAGTTTTAAAAAAAGACAGAACGAAACTTCATTTGGTTTCGTTCTATCTTTTTTTGTTCGCTTTATAAGGTTTCTATTCTTTTTTTAAAATAAAATAACAAAAAAAAAGAATAAATGACGAATGATGTTGAAAGTTTTAGGTTGAAATGTTAGACTTTTTGTATATCGTATAGAGGGAGTTGGGGAGAACATTGAAAAAGAGAAGTGAATGGTGGATTGGTTTAGTAAAATGGGGTGTGATCGCGGGGATAATGCTTGGGGGAGCGACGACCACCTTTGCGACGACAACAGATACAACAGATACAGCACAAAAAGCTGAAAAAGAAATCATTCCTGTCCAATTTTTGGGGATTAATGACTTTCATGGAGCGCTAAGTACGACTGGTTCTGCTTATATTGAAGGGAAAAAGTATAGCAATGCTGGAACTGCTGCACTATTAGCAGGCTATTTAAATCAGGCAGAGAATTCGTTTAAGCAAACCAATACTAGTGGTCAAACCTTTCGTGTTCAAGCAGGTGATATGGTCGGAGCGAGCCCAGCTAACTCAGGATTATTACAAGATGAACCAACAATCAAAATTATGAACCAAATGAAAATAGATGTGGGAACCCTTGGAAACCATGAATTTGATGAAGGACTGGATGAATTTTCGCGAATATTAAAAGCAGAGGCACCGTCTGCTGGAAAATTCAATCAAATTACGCAAGACTATCCTCAGGAAGCGGCAAAACAAGAAATTGTCATTGCGAATGTTGAAAATAAATCAGACGGAAAAGTTCCAAATGGCTGGCAGCCTTATACCATTAAAGAAGTGAGTAAAAATGGTCAAACTGTTAAAGTAGGCTTTATTGGAGTTGTGACAACAGATGTTCCAAATTTAGTTTTAAAAAAATATCACGAAGCGTACAATTTTTTGGATGAAGCAGAGACCGTCGTTCGTTATGAAAAAGAGTTGCGAACACAAGGGGTTCAAGCAATCGTCGTGTTAGCACATGATCCTTCTAAAAGTAGTAACGGTGTGGTAAGTGAAAAAGCTGCCACAATTATGGAAAAAGTAAATACGAGTGATCCAGAAAATAGTGTGGACATTTTCTTTGCAGGACACAATCATGAATATACCAATGGAATAGTAGGCAATACGCGCATTGTTCAAAGTACTTCGCAAGGAAAAGCCTATATCGATGTAACCGGCGAGCTAGATAGTTCAACCAAAGATTTTGTTAAAGTGCCACAAGCGAATGTGACTCCGGTACTTGCTAATGGAAGCGTCCAACCTGATGCCGATGTTCAAGCGATTGTCACTGACGCTTCGGCACGAGTCCAAACTGTCACAGAAGAAAAAATAGGCACAGCTGAAACGGCAGAATCAGTTAGTCGAGAAGTAAATGCTGATAAAGAATCTGCATTGGGAAATTTAGTTACTGATGCCCAAGTTGCAATGGCCAGAGCAGCAGGGTTTAACGCTGACTTTGCACTAACAAATAATGGAGGGATTCGTTCTGATTTAGCAGTTAGAGCAGACAAAGGAATCACATGGGGTGCAGCTCAAAATGTCCAGCCTTTTGGCAATATTTTACAAGTAGTAGAAATGACCGGTACCCAAATCAAACAGGTGTTGGCGCAACAATTTGAGCTTAATGAAACGTACTTTTTGCAGATGTCTGGTTTGAAGATGAGTTATACGGATGGTGATTCTTCGGCAAATGCACATCAATTATTCACTGTAACGAAAGCAGATGGTACGCCCCTTTCTGACACACAAACCTATCAAGTAGTCATCAATGATTTTCTGTATGGGGGAGGCGATGGGTTTAGTGGCTTTACCCAAGCCAAGCTTATTGGAGCAATTGATTCAGATACGGAAACGTTTGTTCAATATATAAAAAAAGTAGAGTCTGAGAAAAAAACGGTGGATGCCAAAATTGAAGGACGCAAAACGTATCTTTCCAAAGCAGATATCGCTGCTGCAAATCAAGCTGCGATTGAAATGATCCAAAATAAAACAACCATTAATCCACTGTACGCAGGGGCTCCGGATTTAAGTGGAAAAACAGTTGCGGGTGCGTCAGTAACGGCTACCTTGAAAGGAATTAGTACAACGGCTGTTGCCAATGAAAATGGAGAATTTACAGTTCCGCTTAGTCAAGAGCAAGTAATTGTTGGTGCAGAAGTAACATTGAAAGTTACGGATCTAAAAGGCAATAGTTGGCAAACAAAACAAATTGTCCAACCCGTTTTGACAGCTAGTTCAGCGACTAGTGCACCCGTGGGTTCTGCTTCACTTTCTACCACAAATTCATCGAGCAAGATTAATTCAAACATGCCAACGAAAAATACGACATCAGGCAAACTACCTCAGACGGGGGAAAAAGAGTCTACAATGTTGGGTGCTTGGGGAGCGTTAAGTTTGATAGCTTTCACAGTGGTTACGCTCAAGAGGAAAAAGACACTTGAGAATAACTGATTTTTCTTGTAACGAGTTGTAGAATAAAGGGATAAGTTGGTACAAACACGTCACTTTTGGAGAATGTGTATGAGGAATAATTGTTCCTTTATACACGTTCTTTTTTTTATTACTTGATTCATCGTAGTAATTGTGGTAATTTAGTACTACGATAGACGTAGTACATATGTCGTAGTAAAAGAGGTGTCAGGATGATAAGTAGTGATGTGATACGTGGCTATAATGATATGATGATCCTTTTTACCTTAACGGAGGGAGATTCTTATGGTTATGAGATTTCAAAAAAAATTCATGAACGCTCGAATAAACTCTATACAATTAAAGAGACAACGTTGTATTCGGCTTTTTCTAGATTACAAAAAAATGGTTATATTAGCGCTTACCCTGGAAAAGAAACACATGGGAAAAAAAGGACATATTATAAATTAACTGCCAAAGGGCTCCAATATTATTTAGATAAATGTGAAGAATGGCTATTAACCAAAACTGTGGTAGATCAATTTAGAGGGGGAATTTGTGATGAAAACGTTAAATGAGTACATTGAAACATTGTTTATTAACTTACCAAAAACACTTGAAATGGAGAAAATAAAAGAGGATCTTCAAGCGAATATGGAAGATAAATATCATGATTTAAGAGCAGAGGGAAAGAGTGAAAATGAGGCGATTGGACAAGTTATTGCGGAGTTCGGCAATATTGATGAATTATTAGAAGAAATGGATGATTCAGTTGCAGAAACACCAATCAAACAAAAAGGGATGCTTCCTGTGTTAGCAGATACGTTTGTTACTAGATATTTAGAAATGCGTAAGCGCTTGGGCTTTGGTGTCGGTATGGGTGTGGTGTGCTGTATAATTGGAGTAGCAATGTTACTTTTAATAATGAGCCTTTTTGGAGAAGGAGAGGCTGTTGTGTTGAGCGGTACGATCCCAATGTTTCTCTTTGTTGCAGTAGGTGTAGGCTGTTTCATTTGGTTTGGGATGCAGATGAGAGACTTTGATGTTGTCGAGCACGAGTTTGTTTGTTCCTATGACACAATAGAAGAGGTCGAGTACAGCAAACAAGCTTATGAAAAATCTTACAAATTCAGCCTGACATTTGGTGTTGGATTGTGTATCTTGTCAGTGGTTCCGCTTCTTGCCTTTTTAGCTTTAGGTTTGGATAATGATAGACAAGTTCTTTTCGCCACTAGTCTGTTATTAGTGATTAATTCAGCTGCAATTTTTTTATTTATCTATGTTGGTAACGTTATGGGAAGCTTTACTCTTATTTTAGAAAATGCAAGAGTTAGTGAGTCAACACAAAATGAACAACATCAAAAGAAAAGCCAGTACTATTGGAGTGGCTCTTATTGGTCATTAGTGCTTGTTCTTTATTTTTTAACTAGTTTTCTTTTTCATTCGTGGGCATACAGTTGGCTGATTTTTATTCTTGCTTCGGCAATTGGGAATATGATAAAAAAATAGAGCTTAGGGCACAACTCGCAAGTTGTGTCCTAGGCTTTTATTAGCAAAAAAACGGTGAGATTAGGAGTAAATGTTTTATAAAGATTTTTGCAGGGTGAAACGTTCCATGATTTTCTTTAAAGGCCTATAAGCAATTGTGACTACGATAATAGTGGTTAAGCAGTTGATGACCGTGGCAAATAATGAACTACTAGAAGCAAGTAGTGCGGGATACAAAGAGACACCTGTAAGCATCACCATAACGATACCCTTAAGGAACGTCATGATTAACTTTGCTAAGCTAGCAAAAAGAGCCACAATGAGGATTTGAGTAGAGGTTGTTTTTTGAGAGGTTATCCGGTGCAAAACCAACGAAGCAACTCCCCCAACAACAAAAGCCTCCAAGAGAAAATAGGGAGCTTCAAGTGCAAAACCATTTAAAATATCAAAAATAGCAAAGCCTAAACCGCCTGCCAGAGCTCCTTTTTTATAGCCGATAAGGAGGACAGCAAGTAAAAGGACAGAGTTGCCCAAATGAACGAAAGGATTACCAATTGCGGCAGGCATTGGAATTCTAATACTGGTACCGATGACGGTCAGAGCGGCAAACAGTGCGACGAAGACAAGGTCTTTAGTTGTTGTCTGTTGCTTCATAGTCAGTCCCCCTTAAATTATTTGGCAGAATCCGATGTTCTGCTTTTGAGTAGGACCCGTGCCAAACATGACCTAAATAAGGATTGATTTGTACTCCATTTTCAATTGCAGCAAATACAAATTCTTTTGCCAAAAGGACCGCTGCTTTAGGAACAAGCCCTTTCGCAAGTCCTGCTGTAATAGCTGCAGCGAAAGTACAGCCAGCACCGTGATTGTAAGCAGTCTCTATTTGTGGGCTTTCTAAGATGGTAAAAGTTTCCCCATCATAAAAAACATCTACAGCATTTTTAGTTTTTAAACGACGCCCTCCTTTGACCACAACATATTTAGGACCCAACGCGTAAATGATTTTAGCAGCTTCTTTCATGTCTTCCACACTAGTTAGTTCGCCTAAACCTGATAAGATTCCAGCCTCAACTAAATTTGGAGTGGTAATCGTGGCTAAGGGAAGCAAATAGGTTTTTAGTGCATCAACATTTTCGGGTTGCAACAATTCATTTGTCCCTTTGCAGGCAATGACAGGATCAATCACGATAAAAGGAACTTTTTCATTTAGAAGTGTTTGGTGAATCTGCTTAATCATTGCTACACTGCCAAGCATCCCTGTTTTCACTGCATCTATAGAAGTACTGAAAATGGTGTCTAATTGCTTCTCAAGCAAAGTCTCATCCAAAGGAGTAACTGTATGTGACCAATCGTTTTCAGGATCCATGGTTACAATACTTGTAATCGCACAAAAGCCAAAGACGCCAAATTCTTCAAAGGTTTTTAAATCAGCTTGCAATCCAGCACCGCCACTTGAGTCAGAGCCAGCAATTGTTAGTGTTTTTCTTATCATACGTATACCCTCGATTCTATCTTAATTAATTTATTCTTATAATATGACAAATTATTTTTGACAAAAAGAGCCAATTGGTATATTTTTAACTCATCCAATTTTCGTGAAAGGAAAAAGCTATGTGGGAAATAAAAAAAGAAAAAGGGATTCCTTTATATCGAAGTATTGCTGACTTGATCATGCAAAAAATCAAAGATGGACAGCTCCTACCGGGAGAACGGTTGCCGTCTGAACGTAAATTAGCGGAAGAATTAAAAATCAATCGCTCAACAGTGGTTCATGCGTTAGATGAGCTTGTATCAATCGGTGTGATTGTTAGAAAAAGAGGAAGTGGCACACTGGTCAATGATGGAAAGTGGGGGATTTTTACTGGAACTCAAGTGGATTGGCGTCAATATCTCTCTTTTGACAACTTTGATAATTCTACAAATGAGTTGGAAAAAATCAAAAAAAAATTACAAACAAAATCTTCAAATTTAATTGATGCGTATACCGGAGAACTGCCATTTGATTTAGTTCCTTCGATTGATTTACCATCTATATCGTGGAAGGAATTTTTAAAGGAAGAAGAGTACCAAGATGATTTAGGCTACCGACCTTTGAGAAAAAAAATCGCTTGGAAAATTCAGAAGGAACAAGAGCTACCACTTACCTCAGAGCAGTTACTGCTTACTTCTGGGGCGCAACAAGCTCTTTACTTAATTACTCAAGTTTTGTTAAAGCCAGGGGATGCTGTCGCAATTGAAGATCCTTCCTTTTTTTATGGATTGCCACTATTTCAAGCGGCAGGTATTCGCCTATACGGAATAGAGATGGACGCAGAGGGAATGATAGTCGAAAAATTAGAACAGGTTATTATGCGAAAAAAAATCAAAATGATTTTTGTTAATCCGACCTTTCAAAATCCAACTGGACGAGTGATGAGCTTAGCTAGGAGAAAAGCATTGGTAAAAATTTGCCAACATTATCAACTTCCAATTGTAGAAGATGATGTTTTTGGAGAGCTTTCTTTTCCAGCTACCCCTAAGATACCCACAATAAAAAAATTAGATCCTGAGAATGTGGTTTACATTGGTTCGCTATCCAAAGAATTAGGCTCCACTACCAAAATTGGCTGGGTCAGTGCACCAGCAAAAGTGTTAGATCAGCTGGCTAAAGCACGTAAGGAAATGGATTTTTCTTTGAGCATATTTCCTCAAGTCTTGGCTTTAAATGCCTTAGAGAGTCAAGCATACCCCCAAAAAATAATAAATTTGAGAGAAGAGTTAGACATTAGATGTCAAGCTTTGATGAGTGAGATTGACAGAAAGTTAGGCAAAAGTTGGAACTATGTAAGACCACAAGGGGGCTATTACCTGTGGTTAGAAAATCAAGACCAAAATCTCGATTCCAAAAAATTACGACAACTAACAGACCAAAATCTTTTAGTCCTAACAGCGGGGATGGTTGGCTCAAAAAGTGTAGCAATCCGGCTAAATTTTGCTCGTATTCCGGCAGAACAAGCTCAGGTAGTTGTTGAAGTCATACGAAGACTCGAATAAAAAATGTATACTAATTAGAACTTTTCTTGACAATTTTCATAAATGGATTTAAACTATAAACGAATCGAATAACTTATCTGTTAGGTGAGGCTCCTATATGGAAATACGCTACTGCCCTACAACTATCGAGAGACAGTTGTACATGTATCAAGTGATACTGGGTTAGCAGGAATCGTCGGATTAAGGCTTTTCTTAATGTAGCTGAAGAATTTTCTACGCCATATAGTGCTAAAACTCAACGTGGGGATACTCTGTATTGGCTATTATGACTAATATTTAGCACTCTCTTTGTTGAGGGTGCTTTTTTATTCGAAATTTTTTGAAGAAAGGGTGAGGAAAATGGGGAAAATGATGAAAGATGCTGCTGAAACTGGTGACCCCGGAAGTTACCATAGGCGAAGGAAAATGGACGCTATTTTCCCACCAGTTTCACGAAAATAGTTGTTATTTTTTTTCGCACATGAATTGAAAGCGAGGAAAGATAAAAATGAAAAAGAAAATGAATGTTGTACAACCAAAAAATGCTGGAAAAAAAGAACAAGCATTAAAAAAATTAGCCTTACTCAGTGAGCGCGAATTGATGATGGAATTACGTACCTCAGATCAAGGCTTGACCAATGAGGATGCACGGACAAGATTTGAAGAATTTGGACCAAATGAAGTCAGCACGCAAAAGCCAACGCCAGCTTGGTTATTGTTTGTAAAATCATTTGAGGATACCTTTGTGTATGTGTTGGCACTTTTAATGTTTGTTTCGATTGTAACAAAAGACTTTTCAGCCGCTTGCGTTATGGGAATAATGATTTTATTTAGTGTGATTATTCGTTTTGTACAAGAATATCGTTCACAAAAGGCAAGTCTTGCTTTAAAAGAAATGATTGAAAATACTTGTGCCGTAACCAGAGAAGGTCAGACAGTTGAAATACCAATGGATGAAGTTGTACCAGGAGATATAGTGACATTATCTACAGGTGATATGATTCCAGCAGATGCTGTTTTGATTTGGACCAAAGATTTATTTGTGAATCAAGCTTCTTTAACAGGGGAATCCATGCCAGTTGAAAAGTTTGTGCATACAAGTGCGGATACTTCAAAGGATGAAGCGAGTACAGCTATTGAACAACAAAATTTAGTTTTTATGGGGACAGATGTGCTCAGTGGACAAGGAAAGGCTATTATTCTAAAAACAGGACAACAAACATTCTTTGGAGACATTGCCAAAACAGCTACCCAAAAAAGAGGACATACAGCTTTTGATGTCGGAATGAATCAAGTGAGCAAGGTTTTATTACGCATGGTTTTAGTCTTGTTTCCGGTTGTTTTTTTACTAAACGGTATTACAAAAGGGGATTGGATGGAGGCTTTCTTCTTTGCAATCGCTGTTGCAGTGGGACTAACACCTGAAATGCTGCCGATGATTGTGACAAGCAATATGGCAAAAGGAGCCATTTCTTTGGCAAAAAAAGACGTAATCGTGAAAGAATTAAGTGCTATTCAAAACTTAGGTGGGATGGATATTCTTTGTACGGATAAAACAGGTACCATCACCGAAGATCGTGTGGTACTTGTAGAACATGTCAACCCATTAGGTGAAGATAATAAACGTGTTCTGGAAATGGCTTATTTAAATTCTAACTATCAAACAGGTTGGAAGAATCTAATGGATCATGCAGTGCTGAACTTTTTTAATAAAAATGAACATCAAAAGCCTTTTGATTCAGTGGAAAAAGTAGATGAGATTCCTTTTGATTTTTCTAGAAGAAGGCTGACAGTTGTCTTAAAAGCAGATGGGCATCAATTAATGATCACTAAAGGCGCAGTGGAAGAGATGGAAAAAGTTTGCCATTATGCCGAAATTAACGGAGAGAAAGTTCCGTTGACGGACGAGCTTCGAAACGAAATGCGTGAGGTAAATATAAAAATGAACCAAGCTGGAATGCGTGTAATCGCAGTTGCATACAAACAAGATGCAAGAATGGATGCCAACTATTCGGTTAGCGATGAATCTCAGATGGTCTTGCTCGGCTTTGTTGGGTTCTTAGATCCCGCAAAACAATCTGCCAAAACGGCGATTGCTTCTTTGCACCAACACGGTGTAAAGGTTAAAGTTTTAACAGGTGATAATGAAATA
Organism: Vagococcus entomophilus; assembly: GCF_003987595.1. Classification (NCBI taxonomy): domain Bacteria; kingdom Bacillati; phylum Bacillota; class Bacilli; order Lactobacillales; family Enterococcaceae; genus Vagococcus; species Vagococcus entomophilus. The sequence goes on from NZ_NGJZ01000005.1 coordinate 74,420, forward strand.
GTTTCACGCAAGGTTTGTGCAGATGTTGGAATTGAAGTGGATGAAGTTCTAACAGGAGTACAAATTGCCGAAATGACAGATGAAGAGTTAACTAAAAAAATTGAAGACGTTAATTTGTTTGCAAAGCTAGATCCCATGCAAAAATCACGTATTATCGAGCTCCTGCAAAAAAATGGTCATAGTGTAGGCTTTATGGGAGATGGAATAAATGATGCCCCTGCGCTTAGAAAAGCAGATGTGGGTATCTCAGTTGATACAGCAGCAGACATTACAAAAGATGCAAGCTCAATTATCTTGCTACAAAAGAGTTTGAATGTTTTAGAAGATGGTATTATCGAAGGGCGTAAAGTTTTTAGTAATATGATGAAATACATCAAAATTACTATTAGCTCTAATTTTGGTAATGTATTTTCAGTTCTTATTGCGAGTGCCTTTTTACCCTTTTTGCCAATGCTTTCCATCCAATTACTTATTCAAAATTTAATTTATGATATGGCACAATTGACGATACCTTGGGACAATGTGGATGAAGAAGAAACCAGATTACCGGTAAAATGGGCTACTAAAGGCTTAGTCAAGTTTACGCTATGTTTAGGTCCTGTAAGTAGTATTTTTGATGTGATAACGTTCCTTGTATTATGGTTTGTTTTCCATGCCAATACGTTAGCAAGCTCCAGTTTATTTCAAACGGGTTGGTTTTTAGTTGGCTTGATTAGCCAAACGCTTATTGTACACATTGTACGTACGAGAAAATTACCATTTATTCAAAGTCGTGCAAGCTTACCAGTGGTACTTTCTACACTTGGAGCAATTTGTACAGGAATTTTAATTGTAGCGACCCCGCTTAGAAACTTATTTGAATTTCAAAGTGTTCCGAAAAATTACTGGTTTTGGTTAGTCGGAATTGTAGCGACATATGTAGTTGTTTTAGAAGGAGTTAAACATCTTTATATCCGTCTGAATCGTGAGTGGTTGTAAAAACTTTGTGAAAAATTTCTACTGCTGAAATGAATAATAGAAGAAAAACAGAATTCGCTAAAATCCAGTAAGGATTGTCGCGAGTTCTGTTTTTTTTGTGAGGCAAGAGATCAAAGGAAATTTTGTACTGATATCATAGTAAAAGTGAATTTTAAAAAATATGAATGATTTCAAAAGTATTATACAACAGATCAAATTTAAAAATGTAACAGATGCGTCATTTTCATGAAATGAAATGAAAGGAATGATAACGTAAAAATTAGTGAAAAAATTCACTTTTAAAGTCTAATAAAATAGAGAATAGCTTGGTAATAACACTTGAAGCATTGTGAGCCGGAATACTTGCAATCCAAATGAAAGCGTGATAATTTATAGGAGTAGAATAAAAATAAAGTAATACAGTTTTTTGTTCTGTTTGTAATACAAGCATATTTTTAATAGAGAGGATGCATATAAATGGCCAAGAAAAAAATAAATCCATTTGATTTTGAAGCATTAACAAGCGATATTCAGGATGATTTTAAAACCGTACAAATCTTAGATGAAGATGGAAAAATCGTAAATGAAGACTTACTCCCAGATTTAACTGACGAGGAATTAATAGAGCTAATGTCAAGAATGGTTTGGGCGCGAACTTTAGATCAGCGTTCAACTGCATTAAACAGACAAGGACGACTTGGATTTTATGCACCGACTGCTGGACAAGAGGCTAGTCAGTTGGCCAGTCAATTTGTAATGGAAAAAGAAGACTATGTTCTTCCTGGTTACCGTGATGTTCCACAATTGATTCAACAGGGCTTACCTCTAAAAGAAGCATTTTTATGGTCAAGAGGGCATGTTGCAGGGAATCATTATCCAGAATCACTTAAAGCATTACCACCTCAAATTATCATCGGGGCACAGTATGTTCAAGCTGCTGGTGTTGCATTAGGCTTGAAAAAGCGTGGCAAGAAAAATGTTGTCTTCACTTATACAGGTGATGGCGGTTCTTCACAAGGAGATTTCTATGAAGGAATCAACTTTGCAGGAGCCTATAAAGCGAACGCAGTATTTTTCATTCAAAACAATGGATTTGCGATTTCAACTCCGCGTTCTGTTCAAACATCAGCCTCAACTTTAGCGCAAAAAGCTGTTGCTGCTGGGATTCCTGGAATCCAAGTTGATGGCATGGATCCACTTGCAGTTTATGCAGCAACCAAAAAGGCAAGAGAATATGCAGCAAATGGAAATGGTCCAGTACTCATTGAAACGGTGACGTTCCGCTATGGTCCACACACCCTATCAGGCGATGATCCAAAACGTTATCGTACAAGTGACGAAGAAGAAATTTGGATTAAAAGAGATCCACTTACACGTTTTAGAAAATATCTAACAGATAAAGGACTTTGGTCTGAGGAAAAAGAAGCAGCAGTGATTGAGGCAACAAAAGAAGAAATCGCACAAGCAATTAAAGCAGCAGATCAAGAACCAAAGCAAAAAGTTTCAGATTTCTTAAAAAATATGTACGAAGTTCAGCCTCAAAATATTAAAGAACAAATTGCAATTTATGAAGCGAAGGAGTCGAAATAATCATGGCACAAAAAACAATGATTCAAGCAATTACAGATGCACTAGCTTCTGAACTAAAGGCAGATGAAAATGTCCTTGTTTTTGGTGAAGATGTTGGAAATAATGGTGGAGTTTTCCGAGCAACAGAAGGGTTACAAAAAGAATTCGGAGAAGATCGTGTTTTTGATACCCCACTTGCTGAATCTGGTATTGGAGGACTTGCTTTTGGACTTGCTCTAGAAGGATTTAGACCCGTTCCTGAAATTCAATTTTTTGGATTTGTTTTTGAAGTAATGGATGAAGTTGTAGGGCAAATGGCACGTACCCGTTATCGTATGGGAGGGACAAGAAATTTACCCATTACCATTCGTGCACCCTTTGGTGGCGGCGTCCATACTCCTGAGCTTCACTCAGATAACTTAGAAGGATTAATCGCTCAATCGCCAGGTCTTCGTGTTGTAATTCCAAGTAATCCATATGATGCTAAAGGACTGCTAATTTCTGCGATTCGCAATAATGATCCAGTTGTTTACTTAGAGCACATGAAACTGTATCGTTCTTTCCGCGAAGAGGTTCCAGATGAGGCTTATGAAGTGCCACTTGATAAAGCGGCTGTTACAAAAGAAGGAACGGATGTTACGATTGTTACTTATGGTGCAATGGTCCGAGAAGCGATTAAGGTTGCAGACAACTTAGAAAAAGAAAACATTTCTGTTGAAATCATTGATTTAAGAACTGTTGCACCGCTTGATGTTGAAACAATCATTCAATCTGTTAAAAAAACAGGTCGTGTAGTTGTCGTGCAAGAAGCGCAAAAACAAGCAGGAGTGGGGGCACAAGTTGTTTCTGAAATTTCTGAAAGAGCGATTCTGTCTTTAGAAGCGCCAATTGGAAGAGTTTCAGCTCCGGATACAGTATTTCCATTTGGACAGGCTGAAAATAGTTGGTTACCAAACGCAACTGACATTGCAGCAAAAGTCAAAGAAATTTACGAATTTTAGTCGAATAACACGAAAAAAAGTGGAAAGAAGGAGACACAAACATGGCATTTCAATTTAAATTACCAGACATTGGTGAAGGAATTGCAGAAGGAGAAATCGTCAAGTGGTTTGTAAAAACGGGCGATACCATCCAAGAAGATGACACATTACTTGAAGTTCAAAATGATAAATCAGTAGAAGAAATCCCATCACCTGTAACAGGGACCGTAAAAAATATTGTGGTACCAGAAGGCACGGTTGCGCAAGTTGGGGATGTCTTGATTGAAATTGAGGCAAACGGTCATGAAGATGCTGAACAAGAAGCACCAAAAAGTACACCAACGGAAAAACCGAGTACGGGTGGAGCAGCCTTTCAATTTAAATTACCAGACATTGGTGAAGGAATTGCAGAAGGAGAAATCGTCAAGTGGTTTGTAAAAACGGGCGATACCATCCAAGAAGATGACACATTACTTGAAGTTCAGAACGATAAATCAGTAGAAGAAATCCCATCACCTGTAACAGGAACCGTAAAAAATATTGTGGTACCAGAAGGCACGGTTGCGCAAGTTGGGGATGTCTTGATTGAAATTGATGCACCTGGTCACAATGATACAGAAGGTGTAGCAGCTGAAGAACAAACACCTGAGGCACCAGCGGCACTTACTGTGGCTGCAGATCCAGCGGCAGGGGTTTCTAAAACGAACGATACCCAAAATAATGCGACAAGCAATCAAGCAAAGCGTGTCCTAGCACTGCCGTCTGTTCGTCAATATGCTCGTGAAAAAGGAGTAGACATTCAGGCTGTTGTTCCAACCGGAAAAGGCGGGCGCGTGACGCGTGCAGATATTGATGGATTTAGTTCTGATGGGCAACAACCAGCAGTTAAGCAAGACGCACCAGTCGCACAAACAGAAACAGGCGCACCAGCTGAGGCAGCACCAACAGCACCTGCTCCACAACCAGTTGCTTCTTCACAAGCACAAAGTGAAACAAGAGAAAAACTTACGCCGATGCGTAAGGCAATTTCTAAAGCGATGGTCAATAGTAAACATACAGCACCTCATGTAACGTTGCATGATGAAGTAGAAGTTTCAAAACTTTGGGATCATCGTAAAAAATTCAAAGATATCGCAGCTGAAAATGGGACGAAATTAACGTTCTTACCTTATGTTGTAAAAGCTTTAACTGCTACAGTGCGTAAATTCCCAGTATTAAATGCTTCAATTGATGACACAGCGCAAGAAATTGTGTACAAACATTACTATAATATTGGCATTGCTACCGACACGGATCAAGGATTATACGTTCCAAACGTTAAAAATGCAGAAACAAAAAGTATGTTTGCGATTGCGGATGAAATCAATGAAAAAGCCGCTCTTGCACACGAAGGAAAACTTAGTGCAGCAGATATGAAAAATGGCACCATTACAATTAGTAATATCGGTTCTGTAGGCGGATCTTGGTTTACACCAATCATTAATTATCCAGAAGTAGCCATTCTTGGTGTGGGAACAATTGCACAACAACCAGTGGTAAATACTGAAGGTGAAATTGTAGTTGGTCGTATGATGAAATTATCCTTTAGTTTTGATCATCGAATTGTGGACGGAGCAACTGCTCAAAAAGCAATGAACAACTTGAAACGTTTATTAGCAGACCCAGAACTATTATTAATGGAAGGATGATAAAAACATGGTTGTAGGAGATTTTGCCATTGAGCTTGATACAGTTGTAATCGGAGCAGGTCCTGGCGGGTATGTTGCAGCGATTCGTGCAGCACAGCTTGGACAAAAAGTCGCGATTATTGAACGTGAGTATATCGGAGGCGTATGTTTAAATGTTGGATGTATTCCTTCAAAAGCCTTAATTAGTGCAGGACATCATTATCAAGAGTCCTTACATTCTGAAGTTTTTGGGGTCACTGCTGACAATGTTCAATTAGATTTTACTAAAACACAAGAGTGGAAAGACAATCAAGTCGTTAATAAATTAACAAGTGGAATTAAGTTTTTATTGAAAAAGAATAAAGTAGAGATAATTGAAGGGGAAGCATTTTTTGTGGATGAGCATACTTTGCGTGTGATTCATCCTGAAAATGCTCAAACATATTCCTTTAATAATGCGATTGTAGCAACGGGTAGTCGTCCAATTGAAATCAAAGGGTTTAAATTTGGCGGACGTGTACTTGATTCAACTGGAGGATTAAATCTTGCAGAAGTTCCGAAAAAATTTGTGATTATTGGCGGTGGTGTTATTGGCGCTGAGCTTGGTGGAGCATATGCGAACTTGGGCTCCGAAGTGACGATTTTAGAAGGTTCTCCACAAATATTGCCAACTTTTGAAAAAGATATGGTCAAATTAGTTGAAAAATCCTTCCAAGATAACGGCGTCACAGTCATCACGAACGCAATGGCGAAAGAAGCCGTTGAAAGTGGGGATCATGTTACGGTTAAATATGAAGTGGATGGCAAAGAGCAAACCGTTGATGCGGATTACGTAATGGTGACCGTTGGGCGTCGTCCAAACACAGATGACTTAGGGCTAGATGTTGCAGGAGTTGAAATGAGTGATCGTGGACTTGTAAAAGTGGACAAACAAGGACGTACGAATGTACCGAGTATTTATGCAATTGGCGATATCACGCCAGGAGCTGCACTGGCTCATAAAGCTAGCTATGAAGCAAAAATTGCTGCTGAAGCGATTTCAGGTAAAGCAGTAGCCATTGATTATGTCGCGATGCCTGCTGTTGCCTTTACGGACCCAGAGCTTGCAACTGTTGGTTTGACAGAAGCACAAGCAAAAGAGCAAGGTCTTAGTGTCAAAGCTTCTAAGTTTACCTTGGCGGGAAATGGACGTGCGTTATCATTAGATCAAGCAGAAGGCTTCGTTCGTTTGGTGACTACTAAAGAAGACAATGTGATTGTTGGGGCGCAAATTGCAGGTGTTAGTGCGAGCGATATGATTGCTGAGTTGGGCTTAGCAATTGAGTCGGGAATGAATGCAGAAGATATTTCTTTAACCATTCACTCTCATCCATCTCTTTCAGAAGCCGTAATGGATACAGCTGAGTTAGCTCTTGGTATGCCTATTCATATGTAATAGCAGAGTAATCCTAGAAATAGCCATATTTTTAGGATTATTTTTTTATTTCTCTAGCGAAATGACTAGATAAGTAAACAGATATGGCAGCATTGAACTAGAGATTAAAACTTTAGGGAAAGTGTATAATGAGTCAAACAAGCAAGGAGCTTTGCTTCTTTCACAAGTTGTGGGGCTATTTTTAAAAGATTGTTGTGCTATACGCCACAATCTTTTTTTGATACAATAAAAAAAGACAATAAATACTGAAAATAAAGGTGAAAACAAACTAGATGAAAGAAAATTACAGTTATCCGTTAGACTATAATTGGTCAAAAGAAGAGATCGTGATTGTCATGGAGTTGTGGCAAGCACTTGAGAAAGTTTACGAGAGTACTATGGAGGTGGAAGATTTTAAACATTCTTACCAAAAATTCAAAAAAGTGGTTCCAAGTATTGGGGAAGAAAAAAAATTGGGGAAAGAATTTGAAGAAATAGCCGGCTATTCTTTATATCGTGTGGTACAAAAGGCCAAATCACTGACTTCGGGCCGCTTAAAAATGTAAGGAGAGTAAACATGAAAGTTGAGGAAATCAGTAGCTTGGTTAAAAGCTGGCTCATAGAAGCTGGTACAAGGGTACAAAATAGCATTCATCATCCCTTAGTGATTGAAACAAAGACCAGTCGTACAGATTTAGTAACTAATGTGGATCGTAAGGTTGAACAATTTCTAGTCGAAAAGATTAAGGCCTATTTTCCTTCTGATCAAGTCATCGGAGAGGAAGGTTTTGGCGATAATGTGATGTCTGCTAAGGGGAATATCTGGGTGATTGATCCAATTGATGGGACGTTAAACTTTGTAAAACAGCAAGAAAATTTTTGCATTATGTTAGCTTACTATCAAGACGGGGTTGGGAAACTTGGTTTTATCTATGATGTCATGAAGAACTCTTTGTACTGGGGCGGAGCAGAGATTGGTGTTTTTTGCAATGATCAAGCTTTGCCTAAAATAAAAAATCAAAGTTTGGAAGATGGATTAGTTGGGATGAATTCCTACATGTTTCAAACCAATCAGCAAAATGGACAGGAGATTATTCGGCAAAGCTCAGGTGTCAGAATGCTTGGGTGTGCTGGAATCGAATTTATCCAAATTTTGCTAGGTAAACAAGTGGCCTATTTATCTAGTATCGCGCCTTGGGACTACGCAGCAGGGAGCGTGCTCGTTTGCACCTTAGGGGGGATTGTGAGCAATTTAGATGGGACACCACTCAATATTCTAAATACGAAGAGAGTTCCTGTGGTATGCGCTACAAAACGTGCTCACGAGCAGATTATTGAGTATGCAAATAAAGTTTAAAAATAAAAAAATGCTTTTCTGAAAAAAATTTACTGTTTTTCACAGCGAAAGTCTGTTATAATAAACAGTCGAGTAAAATGAATGGCGAAAGTAAACCTGATAGATAGAGTGAGGAGAAAATAATTTGAATTTAAGAAATGATATTCGTAATGTTGCTATTATTGCCCACGTTGACCACGGTAAAACAACGTTAGTAGATGAACTATTGAAACAATCTGATACTTTAGATGGACATACACAATTACAAGAGCGTGCAATGGATTCTAATGATTTAGAAAAAGAACGTGGGATCACGATTCTTGCAAAAAATACAGCGGTAAGCTATAAAAACACACGTATCAACATCATGGACACACCAGGACATGCCGATTTCGGTGGTGAAGTGGAACGTATCATGAAAATGGTAGATGGGGTTGTTCTTGTAGTAGATGCTTACGAAGGAACTATGCCACAAACACGTTTTGTACTTAAAAAAGCGTTGGAACAAAAATTAACGCCAATCGTTGTTGTCAATAAAATTGACAAACCATCTGCGCGACCAGCTGAGGTAGTAGATGAAGTTTTAGAATTGTTTATCGAACTTGGTGCAGACGAAGATCAATTAGAATTCCCAGTTATTTATGCTTCTGCTGTTAATGGAACTTCAAGTTTATCTGATAACCCTGCTGATCAAGAGCCTACAATGAACCCAGTATTTGATACAATTGTGGAGCACATTCCTGCTCCTGTTGATAATAGTGATGAACCTCTTCAATTCCAAGTTTCACTATTGGACTATAGTGATTACGTTGGTCGTATTGGGATAGGTCGTGTGTTCCGTGGACGTATCAAAGTTGGAGACCAAGTGGCACTTATGAAATTAGATGGAACTGCTAAAAAATTCCGTGTGACTAAAATCTTTGGTTTCTTTGGACTGCAACGTGTAGAAATCGATGAAGCAAAAGCAGGGGACTTAATTGCCGTATCTGGTATGGAAGACATTTTCGTTGGGGAAACAGTGACACCATTTGATCATCAAGATGCGCTTCCAATCTTGCATATTGATGAGCCAACACTACAAATGACATTTGTAGTAAATAACTCACCATTTGCCGGAAAAGAAGGAAAATATGTTACCTCTCGTAAAATTGAAGAACGTTTGATGACCCAACTACAAACAGATGTTTCATTGCGCGTAGATCCAACGGAATCACCTGATGCATGGGTTGTTTCTGGACGTGGAGAACTTCACTTATCAATCTTGATTGAAAATATGCGTCGTGAAGGCTTTGAACTTCAAGTATCACGTCCGCAAGTAATTGAAAAAGAAGTAGATGGGACTAAATGTGAGCCTTTTGAACGTGTTCAAATTGATACTCCTGAAGAATACATGGGTGGAGTCATTGAATCACTTAGCCAACGTAAAGGCGAAATGCAAGATATGGTCAATACAGGAAATGGTCAAATTCGTTTGACATTCTTAGCTCCAGCTCGTGGGTTGATTGGTTACTCAACAGAATTTATGGCAGCAACACGTGGATACGGAATTATGAACCATACTTTCGATCAATATCTACCAGTTGTAAAAGGCTATGTAGGGGGCCGTCGTAACGGTGCGCTAGTATCAATCGATACAGGTAAAGCAACCACATATAGTATCATGAGTATTGAAGAACGTGGAACAGTTTTTGTAGAACCAACTACAGAAGTTTACGAAGGAATGATCATCGGTGAAAATAGCCGTGAAAATGATCTAACCGTAAATATTACAAAAGCAAAACAAATGACAAACGTTCGTTCGGCTAATAAAGACCAAACTAGCGTAATCAAAAAACCAAAAACACTTTCACTTGAAGAATCTTTAGAATTCTTAAATGACGATGAATTTTGTGAAGTAACACCAGAAAGTATTCGTCTTAGAAAGAAAATCTTGAATAAGAGTGAACGTGAGAAAGCTTCTAAAAAGAAAAAGACAGAAATTTAAGTTTTAATTATAAATCGGTTGAGCGTATGCTTCAAGGCGTTTTCCTTCAGGGGGGGAGGAGTCTTGTTTGCATATGCTTTTTTGTGTTTTAAAAATCAAGGAGGATTGTTGAATGGAATCATTTATTATCATGACCTTAATTATTTTAATAGGAACAAAATTTAGTGAGTGGGTCTGCCAAAAGCTAGCGTTACCAACGGTTATTGGGGCATTGGTAATGGGTGTAATACTAGGACCAGCGGTGTTGAGCTGGCTTAAACCAGATACAATGATTGACGCTGTGGCTAAAATCGGTGTGTTACTGTTGATGTTTATTGCAGGACTAGAGAGCGATTTAACTCTTCTAAAAAAATATTTTCGACCAGCGGTGACTGTAGCATTTTTTGGGGTCTTATTTCCAATCGTATTTTTTTTCTTTTTAGGTGAATGGCTGAATCTTTCTTTTCAAGCGGTCTTATTTTTAGGTTTAATTTTTAGCGCAACATCCGTCAGCATTTCTGTTCAAGTGTTGAGAGAATATAAAAAGTTGGATAGTGAGGAAGGAGCTATTACACTCGGAGCAGCAGTGGTGGATGATATTTTAGTCATTATTTTGCTTAGCTTGTTCACAAGTTTTGTATCAAGTAAAGAGTCTGCAGTCTCACTAGTTAGTATTTGCTTACTGGTTCTTCCAAAACTAGCATTTTTTGGTTTATTATATGTGTTTGGTAAGTATTTGTTACCTTTTGTGGATAAGTGGATTCAAAAAAGAAAAAATTTCCAATCAGTTGCTGCTTTAGGCTTTTGCTTGTGTTTGATCAGTGGGGTATTGGCAGAATTTGTTGGGATGAGTGATGTATTAGGTGCTTTTTTTATGGGGTTATGCTTTGCTAGGACTTCAATGGTAAAAGAGGTAGATCATCATATGCAAGCTATTGGTTCACTTTTTTTTATGCCATTCTTTTTTGTTTCAATTGGTTTAAGTGTCCAATTTGATGTTGTAAAAAATAATTTTTGGCTGATTGGTGTAGTCGCAATTTTGGCGATTCTCTCTAAACAGCTGGGAGGCTATCTAGGAGCGAAAATTTGGAAAGTCAAGCACCAAGTTGCCATGGTCGTTGGTGCGGGAATGGTTTCTAGAGGCGAAATGGCGTTAATCTTGGTTCAAATTGGCTATAAGCACAAGTTGATTACGTCCACTATGTATTCAGTTTGTATCGTAGCTGCGATTGTCACCACCCTCGTTTCACCATTTTTAATGAAAAAAATGATTTCAAAGCAAAAAAATTAGGAATTCTTTCCTAATTTTTTTATTTACAGAAACTTTATTACTTAATTTTAAAAATTAAGATATTATTGTTGAAATTTTATTTCTTAAATTGTATAATGAAAGCGGTTAATAAGGAGAGTGGAAAATATGCTTGGTTGTTCCGTTTTTTTAGCAAATGAAATAGATGAAAAAGTAGAAGTAAATTTGAAGGAAATGTCACAGCATGGTTTTAAGGGAGTCTTCACTTCTTTGCACATTCCAGAAGATGATAAAAGCAGCTATGTAGCACGCTTGAAAAAGTTAGGAGAGCTTGCGCAAAAGTTAAAGATGAATGTGATGGTGGATATTTCTGAAAAAGCATTAGAAGAAATTGGTTTTTCTTTGGACAATCCTCAGGAATTAAAAGAAATTGGAATTACAGGGATTCGAATGGACTATGGTATTGAGCCAGAGAAAATTGCAGAGGTATCAAAAACGATGACGGTTGGGCTAAATGCGAGCACATTATCAGAAGAATTTGTAAAACAGCTTGATGAGTATGATGCCAACAAGAAAAATATGGAATTATGGCACAATTACTATCCTCGAATGGAAACTGGCCTTGATCGTAAGTGGTTCGCACAAAAGAATCATTGGTTACATGAATTAAATATGAAAGTAATTGCGTTTGCACCAGGTGACAATCAGCTCAGAGGTCCTTTATACGATACCCTACCAACGTTAGAGGATCATCGACAGAAACATCCGCTAGCAGTAGCGGTTGATTTGCTTCAAAATTTAGAGGTAGATGAGGTTTATATCGGAGATAGTAGCATTCATACTTTCACGATGAAACAGTTTTCGGATTACTTTGCAAAAGATCTCGTTACCTTACGTGCAAGAACTTATCAGCCAGCATATCAACAGTTGATTATCGGAGCGCATAGCAACCGGATGGACGATGCCAGAGATGTGATTCGCAGTGCAGAAGCAAGATTTAAAAAAATTCCACAAATTATTCCTGAAAACACCAAAGAAAGACCAACAGGAAGTTTGACATTAGATAATGAGCAGTATGGTAGATATATGGGGGAAATGCAGATTACAAAGAGAAATTTGCCGGCAGATTTACGAGTAAATGTAGTAGGAAATTTAATTTCAAAAGATTGTGAGTTGCTTCCATTAATTGAAGCAGGAAAAAAATATCAAATTATAGAAAGTGAGTAATAAAATGAACTTAGAGGCATTAGCAACTGAAACGAGAAACCAAAAAACAATGAACTTGGATACGATGAGTGTAAGGGATATACTTAAAACAATGAATGAAGAAGATACGCGTGTTCCTTTAGCCGTTCAAAAGGCTTTGCCTACAATTGAAAAAGCAGTCAAAGAAATTACACATTCCTTTGAAAAAGGTGGGCGCCTAATCTACATGGGGGCAGGAACAAGCGGACGTTTAGGGGTTTTAGATGCTGCGGAGTGTGTGCCAACTTTTGGAACAGAGCCAGAACAAGTACAAGGCATTATTGCTGGAGGCATGGAAGCAATGACAGTGGCTGTAGAAGGGGCAGAAGACTCCGAAACACTTGCAAAAGAGGACCTACAGACTTTGCATTTAACTGATAAGGATACAGTTGTTGGAATTGCTGCAAGTGGTCGTACACCTTACGTGATTGGTGCTCTTCAATTTGCAAAGGGAGTTGGAGCACCCACAGTGACAATCGCTTGTAATCAAGGAGCTAAAATCAGTCAGTATGCTGATTATGCAATTGAGGTTGAAGTTGGACCAGAAATCTTAACGGGTTCGACACGACTTAAGGCAGGGACTGCACAAAAACTTGTGCTAAACATGCTTTCAACTGCTTCGATGATAGGAATCGGAAAAGTGTATAAAAACTTGATGGTAGATGTGAAACCAACAAATGAAAAATTAGTAGAGCGTGCGCACCGCATTATTATGGAAGCAACGGATTGTACGCGTGACATCGCTCATAAGGCATTTGTAGAGTCAAACGAAGAAGTCAAATTAGCCATCATGATGATTTTGTCTGATTGTACGCTTGAGACTGCAAAAGAGCGTTTGAAACAAAATAAAGGGTTCATTCGAAACAACTAAAGGGGGAAAGAAAAATGGCAGAAAAAAAAGAAGAGCGTTTAGCTCGCGAGATATACGAACAAGTAGGCGGGATGGGCAATGTGAATAAAATTGTCCATTGTATGACACGGGTCAGAATGGGCATCAATGATGATGGCAAAGTGAATCTAGCTGGATTAAAAGCGATTGATGGAGTAATGGGCGTGGTGGAAGATGACACGCTTCAAGTCGTGATTGGACCTGGTCTTGTAAATAAAGTGGCACAAAAAATGGCAGATGAAGCAGGTGTGAAACTTGGAGATCCCATTGAGACTCAATTCAATATGAGTGATAAAGAACGGGTAGAGGCCAAAGCGGCGCAGATGAAAGCAGAAGTGAAAAAGAAAAATCAAAAACCTTGGTCAAAAGCGCTTAAGTCCATTTCTAATATTTTTGTCCCGTTAATTCCAGCATTTGTGGGTGCAGGAATTATTGGTGGGATTGCCTCAGTTTTAGGGAATATGCTTCTAGCTGGAGATATTTCTGGTGCATCATGGGAAAATATTATTACAGTGATGAACATTATTAAGAATGGAGTATTTGCTTATCTAGTCATTTATGTGGGAATTAACAGTGCCACCGAATTTGGTGGTAACCCAAGCCTTGGTGGTGTACTCGGCGGAGTGACGTTGTTAACTGGAATGAATATTGAAAAACCATTACCAAATATTTTTACCGGGGGAAATCTTTCAGCAGGTCAGGGTGGCATTATCGGTGTAATTATTGCGGTTTTTCTAATGTCACTTTTAGAAAAAAGATTGCATAAAATTGTTCCTGATTCATTGGACATTATTATTACCCCGACGATTACGTTACTTATTATGAGTTTGATCACTATTTTTCTACTAATGCCAATCGCGGGTGCTATTTCGAATAGCTTAGTAGGAGTTTTGAACGCTATTTTAAATATTGGAGGGGCATTCTCTGGATTTGTACTGGGTGCTACCTTCTTACCCATGGTAATGTTTGGCTTGCATCAAATTCTAACTCCTATTCATTTGGAAATGATTAGTCAAACTGGAAAAACGTTGTTATTACCAATCTTAGCCATGGCAGGAGCTGGGCAAGTGGGTGCGGCATGTGCGCTTTGGATTCGTTGTCATAAAGACAAAGAGTTGGTAGAACTGATCAAAGGTGCACTGCCAGTTGGTGTTTTGGGAATTGGTGAACCCTTAATTTACGGAGTGACGTTACCGTTAGGCAAACCATTTGTTACAGCTTGCTTGGGTGGTGGTATTGGTGGTGCCGTTTTAGGGTTACTTGGAAATATTGGGGCTACCTCTATTGGTCCTAGTGGTGTAGCCTTGATTCCCCTAATTGCTGGTGGTAGATGGTGGGGGTATGTCTTGGGTCTATTAGCCGGATATCTTGGTGGTTTTGTCATCACGTTCTTCTTTGGTATTCCACAAAAATATAAAAAATAAAGACTATGAAAAGGCAGCTGATAACAAAAAGTTATTGGTTGTCTTTTCTATTTTTGGTATGATAATCATGAGAGTAGGTGACCGTATGCAAAAAAACATTATTTTAAGTATTCAAGAACATTTGGGAGAGCTGAAAAAGTCAGAAGCGACCCTAGCCACTTGGGTCTTAAAAAATTTAAGTCGAGTCGTTCATATGAGTGTGCAAGAAGTTTCAAAGGAAGCTCGGACAAGCCCTGCGACCATTATTCGTTTGTGTAAGTCTTTGGGACTTGAAGGCTTTACGGATTTAAAATTACGACTTTCCGCTCAGTTGCCACAACTTGAAGAAGAAATCTACACAGAGATTGTCAAAGATGAAAAAATTAGCCAAATCAAAAAAAAATTAAATGTAAAAGTAGCTTATGCTTTTGAAGAAACCAATGAATTGTTAGAAAATCAGATGATTGAAAAAGCGGTAGCAGCGATTGATCAAGCAGAGTTGATTTATTGTGCGGGTGTAGGAGCCTCTAGTTTGGTAGCAGAAGATATTTATCAAAAATTAACACGCATCGGGAAAATGGTTTATCACACCATGGACTTTCATTTAATGGCAACTTCTTTTGTAGCAAAAGTACCGAAAAAAGTGTTGATTTTAGTGTCGAATTCTGGTGAAACCTCAGAGCTTTGTGCGCTAGCACAAGTGGCCAAAGAATCAGCGACAACGATTATAGTCATAACAAAGAATAAAGAATCGACATTGGCACAGCAATCAGATGTCTTGTTGCTTACGGCAAGTGGTGAAGAAGCGTCTTTGAGAAGTGCGGCGACTAGTTCGTTACTGGTTCAACTTTATACAGTAGATATTTTGTTTACTGCCTATGCTTCTAAAAACTACGCTGCAACGATTGAACAGTTAGAAAAAACAAAAAAATCAGTCCAAAAATGGAAAGAATATAAAATAGAGGGGAAAAAATATGACATTTGAAGAGATTTTACCAGAAATTAAAAAAGGAAAAAAAGCGGTTCGAAGCAACTGGGAAGGCACGGAGTTATTTGTTTTAAAGGTTGACCAAACGAGCTTTATGGAGGATGTTTTGAACCCATACTTCTTGATTAAAACAGAGGATGAAGCCTATAGTATGTGGACGCCCAATGTATGTGATGTTCTTGCTGAGGACTGGGTTCTAGTAGAGGATCAGGAACATTGATGGAACTTAGTGAAGAAACAAGTTGGCAAGGAAAGGTTGTATTTGTGACTGGTGCAGCTTCTGGTATTGGGAAAGCGCAGTGCAAGACCTTCTTATCTGTGGGTGCAACGGTTTTTGGTGTGGATGTTGCGGAGATGGAGCAGTGTTTAACAAAACACGCCAATTTTTACTTTGCTCAAGCAGATGTGGGAAATAAGTTCGAAGTTGACCAAGCAGTTGCGCGATGTTTGGAGAAGACGAAACAAATTGATGTCTTAATCAATACAGCGGGGATACTTGATGCCTATAAACCAACGTTGGAGACTGACGAACAGTTGTGGGATCAAGTGATGCGGGTCAACGTAAAGGGAACCTATTTAGTGACGAATGCAGTCTTGCCAAGTATGTTGAAGCGAAAAAAAGGAAAAATTGTGAACATGGCGTCTATTGCTGGGCTGATTACTGGTGGTGGTGGTGCAGCCTATACTGCTTCTAAACACGCGATTATTGGCTATACAAAGCAACTGGTTCATGACTATGCAGCGCTAGGTATTCGGGCTAATGCATTAGCTCCAGGAGCCATAAAAACACCAATGAATGCTGCCGATTTTTCGGGTTCAGGTGAGATGGCACAGTGGGTTGCAAATGAAACTCCCGCAAGACGTTGGGCTAACCCAGAAGAGGTCGCAAAACTGACGCTATTTATAGCAAGTGAAGCGGCAGATTATATTCATGGTGCCGTTATCCCGATTGATGGTGGTTGGTTGTGCAAATAACAGGAAAAGTAAAAGAAGGGACTCCAGTAAGCGATTACGGTCCGTTCTTTTTATATTTTGTCCATAAAGAATTACGTGAAAATCCAATAAACTTACAGTTTTTTTAAAGAAAGTTCGCCTAATATTTGGTATAATGAAAAAGATTGAAAAAGAGAGGAAGTTCGATATGGCCAATAAAAATTCCTTACTAAACGGTATGAATCCAAGACAAAAAGAGGCTGTCTTACAGACAGATGGACCCTTACTCATAATGGCTGGTGCTGGTAGTGGGAAAACCCGAGTACTAACCCATAGAATTGCATACTTAATCGAAGAAAAAGAGGTTAATCCTTGGAATATTCTTGCGATTACGTTTACCAATAAAGCAGCAAAAGAGATGAAAGAACGTGTAGCACGTTTGATGGAATACGGAGCAGAGGATGTCTGGGTTTCTACTTTCCACTCTATGTGTGTGCGGATTTTGCGAAGAGATGTTGACCAGATTGGGTATAACCGGAACTTCACGATTATTGATGGGTCCGAACAACTCACATTGATGAAAAGAATTGTCAAAGAGCAAAATATTGATCCTAAAAAATATGATCCTAGAAGTTTTTTGAGTGCGGTAAGTAATGCCAAAAATGCGCTGCAGACACCTGAGAAATATGCAGAACTTCAAGGTGACTTTTTTGAGCAGATGGTTGGAAAATGCTATGCTGCTTATCAAAAGGAGTTGCGTTACAACCAATGTATGGACTTTGATGATTTAATTATGAATACAATTCGTTTATTTAATGAGAAACCGGATACGCTTAATTATTATCAAAATAAATTCCATTACATCCATGTGGACGAATATCAAGATACCAACCATGCACAATATACGCTAGTTAATCTTCTAGCGCACCGCTTTAAGAATCTTTGTGTTGTAGGAGATGCAGATCAAAGTATTTACGGTTGGCGTGGGGCGGATATGCAGAATATATTGGATTTTGAAAAAGATTATCCAGAAGCTAAAGTGGTGATTCTTGAGCAGAATTATCGTTCAACCAAAACCATCCTAGCAGCAGCCAATGCGGTGATTAATCATAATACATACCGCAAGAAAAAAGAATTATGGACAGAAAATACTCAAGGTGAAAAAATTATCTACTATCGAGGAGAGTCCGAGCGTACGGAGGCGCAGTATGTCGTTTCAAGTATCCAAGAAGAACTAAAAGATTCTGGTAAAAACTACGGTGATTTCGCCATTTTGTATCGAACCAATGCCCAGTCGCGGGTAATGGAAGAAATGCTCCTAAAATCAAACATTCCATACAAAATGATTGGGGGACACAAATTCTATGATCGTAAAGAAATCAAAGATATTTTAGCTTACTTATCCTTACTTGCAAATCCGATGGACTCTCTTAGCTTTGCTCGAGTCGTCAATGAACCTAAAAGAGGAATTGGACAAGCTTCTATTGAAAAGTTACGGAGTTTTGCAACGATGCACAACTGGTCGCTGCTTGAAGCAGCGGTGAATGTTGATTTGGCGAATATTTCCGGAAAAGCTGGGAAAGAGTTGGCAAACTTTGGCTTAATGATTCAAGACTTACAAAAAATGGTTGAGTTTTTATCGATTACAGAGCTTGTGAAAGAAGTGTTGGATAAAACAGGTTATGAAGAAGAACTAAAACGACAAAATACTTTGGAGTCACAAAATCGTTTGGAAAACTTGGAAGAATTTCTCAGTGTAACGCATGCTTTTGATGCTCAATATGCAAAGGAAGATCATGAGATAGAAGAGGACCAGGAAAAATTGTCGATTTTCTTGAATGATTTAGCACTTGTTTCAGATATTGATAATCTTGAAGAAGATGCAGCACAAGTCACCCTAATGACGCTTCATGCTGCGAAGGGCTTGGAATTTCCTGTTGTATTTTTAATGGGAATGGAAGAAGGCGTCTTTCCCTTGTCGCGTGCGCTATTAGAAGAACAAGAATTAGAAGAAGAACGTAGACTTGCTTACGTAGGGATTACACGAGCAGAAGAAAAATTATTTTTGACAAATGCGTTTTCCAGAACGCTTTATGGCAGAACGCAGTACAATCGACCATCAAGATTTTTAGATGAAATGGATCAAGAGTTATTGATCCATGCAGGCTCAGGCAGTGGGGGTGCCGCAGCGCGAATTCCTTCCAGTGCACCAAAAAAATCTTTTTATCAACAACCCCAACAGACGACGGTCTCAAGTAAAGTATCTACTGGAGGCGAACAAGATAGCTGGGTTGTAGGAGCGAAAGTAAAGCATAAAAAATGGGGTGTAGGGACAGTTGTAAAAGTCAGTGGACAAGCAAAGGACTTGGAGCTTGATGTAGCATTTCCAGCACAGGGAATTAAACGTTTGCTGGCTGCCTTTGCCCCAATCGAAAAAGTTTAATCGAACAGAAAGGAGCCAATACTTGTGACAGATGCCAAAGATACAAGGCAAAATGCTTTGAAAAAAATTGAAATGTTACGTGATGAATTAGATCAATTTGCTTATGAGTATTACGTAAAAGATGCCCCTTCTGTAGAAGATGCTCTTTACGATCAAAAATATAAAGAGTTAGTCACGCTTGAAGCAGAGTATCCAGAATTTAGCTCTGCCGATTCGATTACTCAAAGAGTAGGCGGCGTAGTACTAGAAGGTTTCAAAAAAGTGACGCATACAATTCCAATGCTCAGCTTAGGAAATGCTTTCTCAAAAGGGGATTTGGAAGATTTTGATCAGCGATTGCGCAAATTAACACAAGAGCCAGTTTCCTACATATGTGAACTCAAGATTGACGGTTTGGCTATCTCGTTGACTTATGAAAACGGAAAGTTTGTCAGAGGAGCGACAAGAGGAAACGGTGTGATTGGAGAAGAAATCACTGAGAATCTAAAGACGGTTCGCTCGATTCCACTCAAACTAAAACGTCCTTTAAATATCGAAGTACGTGGCGAGTGTTATATGCCTAAAAAATCATTTGTTGCGCTTAATACCGAGCGTGAAGAACAAGGAAAAGAAGTCTTTGCCAACCCTAGAAATGCTGCTGCGGGAAGCTTAAGACAATTAGATAGCAAGGTTGCGGCTAAACGAAATTTAAGTACATTTTTATATACAATCGCTGACTTTGGCGAGTTGCGTGCTACTACGCAAAGTCAAGCACTTGATCAATTGGATCAAGAAGGATTACGGACCAATCAAGAACGCCGCATCTGTTCCTCTATTGAAGAAGTATGGGCGTATATTCAAGAATTTCAAGAAAAACGTTCACAATTAGACTACGAAATTGACGGAATCGTGATTAAGGTAGATGGTTTTAAAGCGCAAGAAGAGATTGGCTTCACAGTAAAAGCACCTAAGTGGGCGATTGCTTACAAGTTTCCGGCCGAAGAAGCACAAACAATCATTCGGGCAATCGAATGGACAGTTGGGCGCACAGGCGTGGTTACACCAACTGCGGTAATGGATTCTGTTCGTTTGGCAGGAACGTCTGTATCACGAGCAAGCTTACACAATGCAGATTTGATTCAAGCAAAAGATATTCGTTTGAACGATACAGTGATGATTCATAAAGCTGGAGATATTATTCCAGAAGTAACACGTGTGTTAACAGAGTTTAGAAAGTCAGATAGTGTCCCCTGTGTAATTCCTACTTATTGTCCTGTTTGTCAAAGTGAACTGGTTCATTTAGATGAGGAAGTAGCGCTTCGATGTATCAATCCGATGTGTCCAGCTCAAATGAAAGAAGGTCTCAACCATTTTGTTTCAAGAAACGCAATGAACATTGAAGGATTAGGGCCACGAGTGCTTGAGCAAATGTTTGAAAAAGAACTTGTAAAAGATGTCGCGGATTTATACAAACTAAACGAAGAAGAGCTATTAACTCTAGAAAAAATTAAAGAAAAATCGGCTAATAATTTATTAAGTGCGATTGCGGCAAGCAAAACGAATTCTTTAGAACGCTTGGTATTTGGTTTAGGTATTCGTCATGTGGGGGCAAAAGTGGCTAAGACGCTTGCAGAGCATTTTGGAACAATTGACAAGCTTAGCCAAGCAACAAACGAAGAAATCGCTGAGATTGATAGCATGGGGATGGTTATTGCGGATAGTGTTGCAACTTATTTTGCTAAAAATGAAGTTCAACTGCTAATTTCTGAGTTAAAACAAGTTGGGGTAAATGTCCGCTATCTTGGTAAAACTTCTGCTGATATAGCGAAAGTTGAGAGCCCATTTAAGGAAAAAGTACTGGTGCTAACAGGAAAATTGACCCATTTTACTCGAGAAGAGGCCAAAGACAGAATCGAATCTCTGGGTGGAAAGGTAACAGGGAGTGTTTCAAAAAAAACCGATATTGTCGTTGCTGGAGAAGAAGCTGGGAGTAAGCTTAGTAAAGCGGAAAGCTTGGGAATTGAAGTTTGGGATGAACAACAGATGGTACAGGCAATTGAGAGGAGCCAGACACATGAATAAAAAAATTCAAAAGATCAGCCTGACGCTTATTTGTTCTAGCGCACTGCTAGCTGGATGTGGGAACTTACAAAATGCAAAGACAGAATCCAGTTCTAACACCAGTACAAATAATGCTACGATCACCACTGGTCGTGTAAACAGTAATGTTTATCAAGCTTTAATGGAAAACGGAAAATATCAGACAAGTGCAGCTCGGGGAATGTCTGCTAGTCGCTTGAATAGCAATTATAACTTAGCTAATTTTCAAAAAGGTCTGCTAAATGTGTCGCAAGATTCGTTCTCAGTAAATAATTATTATTACCGAGAAGGTCAATTGATTACTGCTGAAACATTAAAAAAATGGCTGGGAAGAAAAAGTTCAGAAAATCCAGAAGGTCTCAATCCGCAAATTTCAAGTCAAACGGAAGAACAAGAAAAGGCTAATCCAATTATTTTTCAACAAGTAGAAGAAGCAGACTTTATTAATAAAGATACTCAAAAACTCGAAGGAATCACCCTTGGAATTGCATTAAATAAGGTGTATTATACGACGGAATCTGCTACTACTATTGATGAGGCGACAATGATTGAAAAAGGCAAAGAGGCAGCCAATCAACTTTTAGAAAAAGTTAGAGATTTGAAAGGGGCAGAATCAATTCCAATTACCATTGCGTTGTTCGAACAAGCACCAGAAGATGATATCGCTGGTGGGCATTATTTTGCCCAAGCAACTAGTAAAAATGGGGCAACCAAGGTTTCAAAATGGGCAGATATCAATGAAAGTTACGTATCTTTGCCTGTAATTAACAATGACAGTAATTTAGCTACAAAGGATGGCCTAAACAGTAAATTTAATTCATTTAAAAATGATATTCAAGGATTTTTTCCAAATCTTAGTGGCGTTACAGGTGTTGCTTATTACAAGGATAATGAGTTAAATAAACTAACGGTAACTATACAGACGAAATATTATAGTAAAACAGAAATCACAAGTTTCACCCAATATGTTGGGAAAAAAGCCGAATCAACCTTTACTGAGAAGACTGATTTAGAAATTCAAATCAGCTCTCAAGAAGGGCCACAAGCATATTTATCCAAGTCAAGTGACGCACAGAGTATCAGCGCACATATATTTAATTAAGAAAAAATAACGAGGAGCTTTTTATCTTTTGCTTCTTTGTGATAGAATAGTTGAGTAGAAATAGTTAGGAAAGAAGGGGTAAGTATGGCAATTCATGAAGAAGAGGTAAAACATGTAGCAAAACTAGCAAAACTATCTTTTCCTGATGAAGAGGTTCATCAATTTACGGAACAATTAGGAAAAATTATTGAGATGGTAGAGCTTTTAGAAGAAGTCGATACTACAGGTGTACCAATCACTACAAGCGTGACACCAAGTATTAATGTGATGCGTGAAGATGTTGCTACAACGGGTACGAGTCGTGATGAACTGTTGAAAAATGTACCAGAGTCAGAAAACGGCTATATTAAAGTACCAGCAATAATGGATAATGGGGAGGCTGGTGCATAATGGCGAAATTGAACGAACTGAATTTAACAGAGTTACATGATTTACTTGTATCAAAAGAAATTACAGCAACTGATTTGACGGAAGAAACCTTTGCTCAAATCAAGGAAAAAGATCCTAAGATTGAGGCTTTTTTAGCACTAAATGAAGAAAAAGCGCTCGAAATGGCAAAAGCAATTGATCTTAAAGGCATTACAACTGAAAATCCATTAGCGGGTATTCCAATCGGCATCAAAGACAACATTGTCACAAAGGATTTACGTACAACAGCTGCTAGTAAAATTCTCTACAATTTTGATCCGGTTTATGACGCAACAGTAATGGAAAAGTTGTATCAATCTGACATGATTCCAGTCGGCAAACTGAATATGGACGAGTTTGCTATGGGCGGAAGTACGGAAACTTCTTATTTTAAAAAGACTAAAAATGCTTGGGATCAAACGAAAGTACCAGGAGGGTCCTCTGGCGGCTCAGCAGCAGCAGTTGCTTCAGGTCAAATTCCAGTGTCACTGGGTAGCGATACTGGGGGCAGTATTCGTCAGCCCGCTGCGTTTAACGGAATTGTGGGCTTAAAACCAACTTATGGACGTGTTTCACGGTTTGGATTAATCGCCTTTTCTTCAAGCTTAGATCAAATTGGACCGTTGACACGAAATGTTAAAGACAATGCGCTCGTTTTAAACGCGATTAGTGGGTTAGATGAGCGTGACGGGACTAGTGCTGGTGTTTCTGTACCTGACTTTACCGCAGGGCTTACAGGAGATATTAAGGGCATGAAAATCGGGATTCCAAAAGAGTATATGGGAGAAGGCGTACAACCAGAAGTACGAAAAGCAATCGAAAAAGCAGTTGCCACCTTCAAAGAACTAGGGGCAACAGTGGATGAAGTAAGCTTACCACACTCAAAATACGGGGTGGCAGTTTATTATATTATTGCCTCATCAGAAGCGTCGTCAAACTTACAACGTTTTGATGGGATTCGTTATGGATACCGCTCAAAAAATGTTCAAAACTTGGAAGATGTTTATATAAACTCTCGTTCTGAAGGCTTTGGTTTAGAAGTGAAGCGTCGGATCATGTTAGGAACATTCTCGTTAAGTTCAGGATACTATGATGCGTACTTTAAAAAAGCTGGACAAGTTAGAACCTTAATCAAACAAGATTTTGAACAAGTGTTTAATGATTATGATTTGATTATCGGTCCTGCAACACCATCTGTTGCATTTGGATTGGGTGAGATTAGTGATCCAGTTACAATGTACATGAATGATATTCTAACGATTCCAGTCAACTTAGCAGGAGTACCAGGAATGTCGATTCCTTGTGGATTTGGTAAGGATCATTTGCCTGTAGGGTTACAGATCATCGGAAAACCTTTTGACGAAGCCACCATGTATAAAGCAGCCTATGCGTTTGAACAAGCAACTGATTATCATAAAGAAAAACCAGCAATTTTAGGGGGGAAATAAGCAATGAATTTTGAAACAGTTATTGGGCTAGAAATCCATGTAGAATTAAATACAAATTCGAAAATTTTTTCCCCAACACCAGCTCACTTTGGAGCAGAACCAAATAGCAATACGAATGTGATTGATTGGAGTTATCCAGGTGTCTTGCCTGTAATGAACAAACAAGCACTTGAATACGGGATGAAAGCAGCTTTGGCACTCAACTGCGAAATATCTCAACAGACACATTTCGACCGCAAAAACTATTTTTATCCAGACAATCCAAAAGCGTATCAAATTTCACAGTTTGATGAACCGATTGGACATGATGGCTGGATTGAAATTGAGGTAGAAGGTAAAAAGAAAAAGATTAGAATCGAACGTGTTCATTTAGAAGAAGATGCCGGAAAGAATATCCATGGATCAGATGGCTATTCTTACGTTGACTTAAACCGCCAAGGAACTCCTTTGATTGAGATTGTTTCAGAAGCAGACATGCGGTCACCAGAGGAAGCTTATGCTTATTTGGAGGCTGTAAGATCGGTCATTCAATTTACTGGGGTTAGTGATGTGAAAATGGAAGAAGGCTCTATGCGTTGTGACGCAAATATCTCACTTCGACCTTATGGACAAGAAGAATTTGGGACAAAGGCTGAGCTGAAAAACTTAAACTCGATGACCTTTGTTAAAAAAGGTCTTGCTTTCGAAGAAAAACGTCAAGCACGTGTTCTTCTTTCTGGTGGAGTGATTGAGCAGGAAACTCGCCGCTATGACGAATCCACAGGAGAAACGTTGCTTATGCGTGTCAAGGAAGGGTCAAGTGACTACCGTTATTTCCCAGAACCAGATATTCCACGCTTTGAGATTTCAGATGACTGGGTTGAAAAAATTCGTCTTAGCTTGCCAGAGCTTCCAAAATCTAGACGCGAACGTTACATCAAGGCATTAGGTCTTCCTGAATATGATGCACAGGTTCTTACTGCAACCAAAGAAATGTCTGACTTTTTTGAGGAAACCCTCAAAAACGGTGCAGATGCCAAACAAGCATCAAATTGGTTGATGGGAGAAGTATCTGCTTATTTAAATAGTGAAAAACTAGAGCTTGTAGGCACGAAACTTACCCCTGAAAACTTGGCTGGAATGATTCAATTGATTGCAGATGGAACAATTAGTTCTAAAATTGCTAAAAAAGTCTTCAAAGAGTTGATTGAAAATGGTGGCAATGCAAAAGAAGTTGTAGAAGCAAAAGGGCTCGTTCAATTATCTGATCCAGCGCAATTATTGCCGATTATTTCAGAAATTTTGGACAATAACCAACAGTCTATTGAAGATTTCAAAAATGGAAAAGACCGTGCTGTAGGATTCTTAGTTGGGCAAATTATGAAAGCAACAAAAGGAAAAGCAAATCCAGGAGTTGTGAATAAATTACTTCAAGAAGAATTGGCAAAAAAATAACTGGATTGGCAAATAGCTAAGGAGATTCATATGAGAGCAAGAATCATATATAACCCAACCTCTGGTAAAGAAGTTATCAAAAAAAAACTAGTTGAAATTTTAAACATATTAGAGCGAGCTGGCTATGAAACAAGTGCTTTTGCAACAACACCTGAAGAAAATTCAGCAAAAAATGAAGCATGTCGAGCTGCCAAAGCTGGTTTTGATTTGATTGTTGCAGCAGGAGGCGATGGCACGATTAACGAAGTTGTTAATGGGATTGCCCCACTTAAAAATCGGCCTAAGATGGCGATTATTCCTGCAGGTACGACGAATGACTACGCACGTGCACTTAAAATCCCTCGTGACAATGTGGTAAAAGCAGCAGAGGTCATTTTGAAACGTCAGACAATACTGATGGATATTGGAAAAGCAGATGAAACGTATTTTATTAATATCGGAGCAGCCGGACATTTAACTGAGTTGACCTATGAGGTTCCCTCGCAACTAAAAAGTGTATTTGGCTATCTCGCTTACCTTGTAAAAGGAGCAGAAATGTTACCTAGAGTCAAACCAATTAATATGCGTCTTGTCTATGATGACGGTGAGTTTGTAGGGAAAGCATCAATGTTTTTTTTAGGGCTAACCAATTCTATTGGAGGCTTTGAACAAATTGCCCCAGATGCGCAGCTAGATGATGGGAAATTTTCACTTATCATTGTTAAGACAGCCAATATTGTCGAAATTTTACACTTAGTCGCACTTATGCTTAATGGTGGAAAGCACATCAAAGATCCGCGTGTCATTTATACCAAAACAACGAAACTATACGCGGAGCCTTTGGACAAAGGGGTTAATATGATGATTAATCTTGACGGAGAATATGGTGGCGATGCTCCTATGGCTTTTACCAATTTGCATAAGCATATTGAAATGTATGCGGATTTAGATGCGATTCCAAATAAAGCTGTAAAAGGTGAAATTGAGATGTATAAAGCCAAGACAGCCTTTGTCAAAGAAGTTGAAGATTTGACAGACAGTGATTTAGACGGAGACGGCAAAATAAACGAAAGAGAAATCAAATAAGTCAGTTTGGTTTCTCTTTTTTCATGTTTTACTTGCAGTTTTGTATAACCTTGATACAATGAAGAAGAAATCTATATAGAAAAGAGAAAAAAATGAAAACAACCAAATTGTGTCCTGTTCAAAAGAATGAAAAATATGTTGTGACAATCGAAGACTTAACTTATGAAGGTTTTGGCGTGGCCAAAGTAGAAGGGTATCCTATTTTTATCGAGAATGCTTTGCCTGGTGAAGAAGTGGAAACTTTAGTGTTAAAAGTTGGGAAACAGTTTGCTTTTGGGAAGGTACTTCAATTCCTAGAAAAAAGTGAACACCGTGTTGATGATGAAAACATGCAATGGATTCGTACAGGGATCGCCCCACTTCATCATTTGGCGTACCCAGAACAGTTGAAATTTAAGCAAAGTCAAGTTGAGAATGTCTTCACACGTATTGCCAAAATGCCAGAAGTCTCCGTTTTACCAACGATTGGGATGGAAGAGCCAAGGGCTTACCGCAATAAGGCACAAATTCCAGTAAGAAGTTTGGAAGGAAAGCTTGAGACTGGTTTTTTCCGCAAGAACAGCCATGATCTTGTCCCACTCGAAGACTACTACATTCAAGATAAAGAAATAGATCGTGCCATTACTGTTGTAAGAGAAATCATGAGAAAATTTCAAGTGAAAGCCTATAACGAGCAAGAAAATACAGGGAATCTCCGTCATATTATTGTTCGGCGAGGGCACTATACTCATCAAATGATGATTGTTCTTGTCACTCGAACACCAAAGCTTTTTCAATATGAAAAAATGGTGAAAGAGATAGTTGCTTCTTTACCAGAAGTAACCTCAATCATCCAAAATATTCATCCAGAGAGAACGAATGTTATTTTAGGTAAAGAAGAGAAAGTGTTATACGGCGAGCCTTACATCACAGATACTTTATTTGGCAAAGTATACCATATCTCTGCACAATCATTCTATCAAGTCAATACAAGCCAAACGGAAAAGCTTTATCAAACCGCTATTGAGTTTGCGAAATTAACTCCAGAAGATGTGGTCATCGATGCATACTGCGGAATCGGGACCATTGGACTTTCGCTAGCAGAAAAAGTCAAACAAGTATACGGAGTAGAAATGGCCAAGTCTGCCATTCGTGATGCAAAGCTTAATGCAATGGCCAATGAAATTGAGAATATTTCTTTTGAAACTGGAAAAGCAGAATATGTGATGAAAAAATGGCAAGAAGAAGCGATTTCTGTAGATGTTGTATTTGTGGATCCACCTAGAAAAGGCTTGGACCCTCATTTCATTGAAGCAACTGTTGAGATGAAACCGAAAAAGCTTATCTACATTTCGTGTAACCCAGCAACCCTCGCACGAGATGCCAAAATTTTGGCAGAAAAAGGCTATAAGCTTGAAAAAGTTCAACCAGTCGATATGTTCCCACAAACAGCACATGTAGAAAGTGTGACACTGTTTACACGGAAGAAGTAAAAAAAATGTATTAAAGGAATTGTAAAATTGAGAGATTTTTAGATTTTGGTCTAGAGTCTCTTTTTTTTTATTTATCGGAAAAATTAACTTGAGATTTTTAATTGGATTGGCATTATAAGAAAGATAACAGACACATAAAATGGGGGGACCAAGTATCAGCTAATTAGCCCGAACTGAGGATGGCTATTAATACGGGATTAATTACTTATAATATAAATTAATGGATACTCACTTTGTCAAAAAAATCTTTAAAAGATAATGAAACATTTGATGAGACTTTCAAAAATAAAGCTAATATGTATTTATTTGACGATGCGGCAAAGCAAAAACGTCCTCAATTATTTTCAGGAGTAGAAAATCTTAGAAGTTTTGAACTTCACTCGGGTATTTATGAAGCTTACGATGAATGGGGATTTTCTCTGGAGCAATTAGAGTAAAATTTGATAACTAAATCGAGGTAGATATTGATTTTAAGGAGGTACAAATAAAAATTTATCTCTTTTTTCTATGTGAACAAAAGAGATATAATCAAAATGAACTTGTTAGAATTTTTGGAGTGACTGAGATTGAGATGGTTGGTTGAATGAGTAGAAATAGTTGATGAGTACTTGTTTATCAAGTTTAAATCAGGGATTGAAATAGAGGTATAAAGTTAAGGGCATTCTGTTGATTAAGCATGTTCTTTTTGTGTTAACGATTGTTAAAGTCTGTCATATCAATGTTCTGACTATTATTTCAAAAACAAAAATAGTATAATTGATAGGACGGAAAAACCTAGGAGGTAATGGTATGTTTAATGCAAAACTCAGAAAAAATGCCATTGATAATTACAATGCAACAGTTGAACGCTATGAAGAAACAGCAAGTGCTTTAGGTGACAACACAAACACTCTTTATGAAGAACGTGAAAAAGCGGTAAAATTAGTAAAATTAGTCGAAGAGCGTATCAATCAATTAGCTAATAAACCAAAAGAATTTAAGATTACGCTAAAAAAAATAGAATTTGAAATTGAAAACTTCAAAATTAAACAAAGTGAAATCAAAAAAGCAGAAGTTGAAGCAAAACTAGCAGCTGGAGGTTCAGGAACTAGTACAATATTGAGTGCACTTGGAGTGGCAGTTGCTGCAATGGGACCTACAGCTGCAATGGGAGTGGCTACAACATTTGGGGTTGCGTCAACTGGAACAGCAATTTCAACCTTGTCGGGTGCAACTGCAACAAATGCTGCTTTGGCATGGTTAGGTGGTGGAGCACTTGCTGCTGGAGGTGGCGGTATGACTGCTGGAGGAGCACTACTTGCTTTAGCAGGTCCAGTTGGATGGACGATTGCTAGTGTCATGTTTGCAGGTTCGGTAGGATCTGGGGTATTTGCAAGCCATAAAAATAAGGAAATAGCAGATAAAGTAATTGCTGAAAGAGAAAATTTCGAAAAAATAATTAGGAAATTTAATAATATGAATGTCAAAGTTGAAGCATTGATTGAAATAACGGATACTCAAATTAAAGGAGTATTAAAGACATATGTAGCGTTAGATGGAACTGATTATAGTTTATTTTCTAAAAAGGAAAAAATACAGGCTGGGTTGCTTGTGAATTCTTCTTTAACATTGGCACAACTTATTAATAAGGAGCTTAAATTAGATGCTTAATGAACAATATCTTGATAATAGTGTAGAACAGGGTATTGCATCGTATGTTGATTACCTTAACAATATTAGGCTATCGGATTTATTAAAGTCTTTAGATGAAATCCTTTCGACTGAAACAGATAAACTATCGGATTTAGCTACTAGGTCAGCTAATGCATTATCAAATCTTGATTTAGCAAATTTAGAAATTGAAAATTTGATAAATACTAATCGTGGTGGAAAAACTGGAGTGCATGGATTCATAGCAGAATTTGCTGAAACTGGAATTAGGAATGCAAGAGATGCTTTTCAAGGGCTGAAAAAAAGTGTGGTTTTACTGAATGATAATGGACTAGCAGATATATTACTTCAAAGTAAAGAAGTTCAGATGAAATTTTACGCAAATATCCTAGAAGAAATAAGACAGGCTTCTATTTATTATAAAATGAGCATGATGTTTCCAAAGGATCATGTAAAAGTTATTGAAAAAATCATGAGTGGTGCTAAAATAGTTGAACATAAAGGGAATAAGCTATCGATTTCCAAAATCAATAATATTAGAAAAGCAATTGAAGATGAAAGTGCAGTGCGCGGAGTTTCATACGATGAATGGCTGAAATCATCTGTGCTAAAATATCACGAGGTCCAAAAAGCAACGATTGACCAAACTTTATCAGGGGAAGTCAATGATATAAATAGGCAAACGTCCGAGCAACAAGCTGATATTAAAAAACAAGCAAAAAATGATAGATTAGTTGCTAATCAAAAAGCACAACCAAATTTCGGTGAAGCATCAAAAGTTGCTGGAATTGGAACTGCGGTTCAAGGTGGATTGAATCTAGGAATATTTGTTTATGACAAGCATAAAAATGGAAAAGAAGTCTGGAATTTTGATTCTGACGATTGGAAACAGTGTGGGGTTACTACTGCAAACGGAGCTATTAAAGGTGGAATTTCTGGCTATGCTATTTATGGCTTAACGAACGTGTGTCATTTAGCGGCACCAAGTGCGGGAGCAATTACATCTGGAACATTTGGATTAAGCAGTGCGATAGTAAAGTATCGAAGAGGTGATGTTGATACGGATGGGTTTATTGACTTAGTGATTTTAAATGCTGTTGATGCAACCGGTGCTGCAATCGGAGCAGCAATTGGTCAAACGATAATTCCTATTCCAGTTGTAGGCGCTTTAGTTGGTTCAATAGTTACTGCTACTGCTCTCAATTTAGGGAAAGGAATTCTCAACAAACATGAGATTGAAGTTATCAATCGATATCAAGAAAAAATCAAGGCGTATGTTAGTAAGCTAGATAAAGAATACCAAATAAAATTAAATGAACTGATGAGGAAATATCGTAAACTTGGAGAACTTCAAAAATATTCGTTTAACCTTGATATCAACATCCAGTTGAGTTTTGCTTCTTCTATTGATATAGCAAGGTTGGTAGGAGTATCAGAGAAAGAAATTCTCAAAAATCAAGATGAGATTGATAATTATTTTATTAGTTGATGTGTTCCCAAAAACAATACATGTAGAAAGTGTGACACTGATTACACGGAAATAGAAAAAAGAACTTGGAAAAACATTCGTATTTTTCAAGTTCTTTTTGTTTAGAATGAGATAAATAAATAATTTTATTGTTAATTTTACTTAAATCAGGAATTCGATAATTGATTAATTACTGTAGAAATAGTATGATACTAAGAGAAACTTTAGATTAGAAAGGAGTGAGAACTGTGGCAAATCCAATCGTATTAGATGCAATAGATAAAATGAAGCACGCTGATATTCGTATTACCCCTCAACGATATGCGATACTAGAATATCTTATCGAAAGCCATAGCCATCCAACTGCGGATGAAATATACAAAGCACTCAATAAAAGATTTCCTAACATGAGCGTAGCCACAGTATACAATAATTTAAAACTATTCACTCAAATAGGCTTTGTTCAAGAAATGGTATACGGTGACTCTTCAAGTCGATTTGATTTTAGTTCAACCAGACACTATCATGCCATCTGTAAGGTTTGTGGGAAAATTGTTGATATTGTGTATCCCGGTCTAGAAGATGTCGAATCTGCTACCGAAAAGTTGACAGGTTTTGACATTGACGAACACCGTATGGAGCTTTACGGTACATGTCCAGAGTGTTTGGCCAAAGAAAAAAATCAAGGTAAGACCGATCAAACAAAAGAATTAGAGCTAAAAGGAATATAAGGTAAAAAAGTCCACTGTGGATAAAAGAAAAGTGTTTGTTGAGAATTGTTAGCTCAACAAACACTTTTTTAGCGAATATTTTTAAAAATAAGTGAAGAGTTTGGTTGAATACATAACAAAATGCGAATAAATAGAAACATTTTAATAAAAAAGTTCGATGTAATATTTTTTTGAAATTTATACTTGCATTTTAGAGGAACTCTTGGTATATTAATACATGTCGCTAAGACAGCTAAACCTTTTTAAATCAACGAAAAAAACTTTTTTAGAAAAGTATTGACAAGAACATTCTTGTTATGTTATTCTACTAAAGTTGAAAGAAACAACTCGTGCAAACGACTGATTTCATTCAAAAAGATTTAAAAAAATATCAAAAAAGAGGTTGACAAATATTTCACTTCTTGTTATGATATATGAGTTGCTAAAACGCAACGAAGTAGACCTTTGAAAACTGAACAAAGTAAGACAAACCAAATGTGTAGGGCGTTTTTACATCTTGTAAAAACAACAAACATTTTTAATTTTAGTGAAGTCAATTCGCTAGCAAACAACAATGAGCTAAATGTCGCAAGACATTATCATAACTTTTAATGAGAGTTTGATCCTGGCTCAGGACGAACGCTGGCGGCGTGCCTAATACATGCAAGTC
>NZ_NGJZ01000006.1 GCF_003987595.1 Vagococcus entomophilus
AAGCGTGGCAACGTCCTACTCTCACAAAGGGAAACCCTTCACTACCATCGGCGCTAAGAAGCTTAACTTCTGTGTTCGACATGGGAACAGGTGTATCCTTCTCGCCATCGCCACCACACTTCGTGTCATTCGTTTTTTTTTGAGTAAATTTATTCACTCAAAACTGGATTGAAATCATTTTAACTCTTACCGTTCCACCACTATCTTGGTTAAGTCCTCGACCGATTAGTATTCGTCCGCTCCAACCATCACTGGCCTTCCACTCCGAACCTATCTACCTGATCATCTTTCAGGGGTCTTACTTTCTTAAAGAAATGGGAAATCTCATCTTGAGGGGGGCTTCACGCTTAGATGCTTTCAGCGTTTATCCCGTCCACACATAGCTACCCAGCGATGCTCTTGGCAGAACAACTGGTACACCAGCGGTGTGTCCATCCCGGTCCTCTCGTACTAAGGACAGCTCCTCTCAAATTTCCAACGCCCGCGACGGATAGGGACCGAACTGTCTCACGACGTTCTGAACCCAGCTCGCGTGCCGCTTTAATGGGCGAACAGCCCAACCCTTGGGACCGACTACAGCCCCAGGATGCGACGAGCCGACATCGAGGTGCCAAACCTCCCCGTCGATGTGGACTCTTGGGGGAGATAAGCCTGTTATCCCCAGGGTAGCTTTTATCCGTTGAGCGATGGCCCTTCCATGCGGAACCACCGGATCACTAAGCCCGACTTTCGTCCCTGCTCGACTTGTAAGTCTCGCAGTCAAGCTCCCTTCTGCCTTTACACTCTGCGAATGATTTCCAACCATTCTGAGGGAACCTTTGGGCGCCTCCGTTACCTTTTAGGAGGCGACCGCCCCAGTCAAACTGCCCATCTGACACTGTCTCCCATCACGATTAGTGATGCGGGTTAGAGTGGTCATAACACAGGGGTAGTATCCCACCAGCGCCTCCTCCGAAACTAGCGTTCCGGTCTCTACGGCTCCTACCTATCCTGTACATGTGGTACAAACACTCAATATCAAACTGCAGTAAAGCTCCATGGGGTCTTTCCGTCCTGTCGCGGGTAACCTGCATCTTCACAGGTACTAAAATTTCACCGAGTCTCTCGTTGAGACAGTGCCCAAATCGTTACGCCTTTCGTGCGGGTCGGAACTTACCCGACAAGGAATTTCGCTACCTTAGGACCGTTATAGTTACGGCCGCCGTTTACTGGGGCTTCAATTCAAAGCTTCGCCGAAGCTAACCTCTCCTCTTAACCTTCCAGCACCGGGCAGGCGTCAGCCCCTATACTTCATCTTTCGATTTTGCAGAGACCTGTGTTTTTGATAAACAGTCGCTTGGGCCTATTCACTGCGGCTGACCATACGGTCAGCACCCCTTCTCCCGAAGTTACGGGGTCATTTTGCCGAGTTCCTTAACGAGAGTTCGCTCGCTCACCTTAGGATGCTCTCCTCGACTACCTGTGTCGGTTTGCGGTACGGGTCGTTGTTTTCTCACTAGAAGCTTTTCTTGGCAGTGTGACATCAGGAACTTCGGTACTGTAATTTCCCTCCTCATCACAACTCATCCGTACAGGAAAAAGCATTTGACTCTTTCCAAGACTTGTTGCTTGAACGCACCTATCCAACAGTGCGCTTTCCTTAGCCTCCTGCGTCCCTCCATTGTTCAAACAAAAACAACGAGTACAGGAATATCAACCTGTTATCCATCGCCTACGCCTTTCGGCCTCGGCTTAGGTCCCGACTAACCCTGGGAGGACGAGCCTTCCCCAGGAAACCTTAGTCATACGGTGGACAGGATTCTCACCTGTCTTTCGCTACTCATACCGGCATTCTCACTTCTAAGCACTCCACTAGTCCTCACGATCTAGCTTCTACGTCCTTAGAACGCTCTCCTACCATTGAACCGATTGGTTCAATCCACAGCTTCGGTAATATGTTTAGCCCCGGTACATTTTCGGCGCAGGGTCACTCGACTAGTGAGCTATTACGCACTCTTTAAATGGTGGCTGCTTCTGAGCCAACATCCTAGTTGTCTGTGCAACCCCACATCCTTTTCCACTTAACATATATTTTGGGACCTTAGCTGGTGGTCTGGGCTGTTTCCCTTTCGACTATGGATCTTATCACTCACAGTCTGACTCCCGGATATAAATGAATGGCATTCGGAGTTTATCTGAATTCGGTAACCCGAGATGGGCCCCTAGTCCAAACAGTTGCTCTACCTCCATCATTCTTCATCCGAGGCTAGCCCTAAAGCTATTTCGGAGAGAACCAGCTATCTCCAAGTTCGATTGGAATTTCTCCGCTACCCACACCTCATCCCCGCACTTTTCAACGTACGTGGGTTCGGTCCTCCAGCGCGTTTTACCGCACCTTCAACCTGGACATGGGTAGATCACATGGTTTCGGGTCTACGACTACTTACTTATTCGCCCTATTCAGACTCGCTTTCGCTACGGCTCCGTTTCTTCCACTTAACCTCGCAAGCAATCGTAACTCGCCGGTTCATTCTACAAAAGGCACGCTATCACCCATTAACGGGCTCTAACTTGTTGTAGGCACACGGTTTCAGGATCTATTTCACTCCCCTCCCGGGGTGCTTTTCACCTTTCCCTCACGGTACTGGTTCACTATCGGTCACTAGAGAGTATTTAGCCTTGGGAGATGGTCCTCCCGGATTCCGACGGAATTTCACGTGTTCCGCCGTACTCAGGATCCTCATAGGTGTGCAAGCCATTTCGTCTACAGGTCTATTACCTTCTTTGGAGCTTCTTTCCAGAAGCTTCGACTATTGCTTACAGCTACCATAGCTGAGTCCTACAACCCCAAAGAGCAAGCTCTTTGGTTTGGGCTGTTCCCGTTTCGCTCGCCGCTACTAAGGGAATCGATTTTTCTTTCTCTTCCTGCAGGTACTTAGATGTTTCAGTTCTCTGCGTCTACCTCCACTTGCCTATGTATTCAGCAAGCAGTAACATCCTATCAAAGATGTTGGGTTTCCCCATTCGGAAATCTCTGGATCATAGCTTACTTACAGCTCCCCAAAGCATATCGGAGTTAGTCCCGTCCTTCATCGGCTTCTAGTGCCAAGGCATCCACCGTGCGCCCTTATTCACTTAACCTTATACACACTTTCGTGTGTCGATGGCGTCTAGGTAGCGATACCCAGCGTTTCATCAATACATTTCATCAGCTTGAACTAATTGTTTCAAAACTCATTCAACGCGGTGTTCTCGGTTTTTT